>JBCCRV010000236.1:0-9739 GCA_039201085.1 Myxococcota bacterium
CCGGCGTCGCGGCCGCGGCGGTCGGCCGAAGGGGAATCGAGGGCAGGCCTTCGCCGAAGGAAAGGCGAACGGGGCGAATCTCGCCGGCGTTTCGGCCCTTGCTGAGGCGGAAGGCCAGCAGGTTCATGCCGCTCTCCAGGTAGGGTACGAGACGGTCGCGGCCGAGTTCGCTGACGTCGTAGCCGTTGTCGACGAGCCAGTCCGTTGCCACCGCGCCGATGTCCTCGGCGTCGGGGCTCACGTTGATGATCACGAAGTCGTACGGACCGACGCTGCCCGAATCGACGACGGTGACGGGCGGCGGGGTTGGATCCGGCGAGCTTTGGTCAAAGCCCATGAAGCCCGCGTCGGCGCTCTCGTTCCGACCGCCGGCAAACAGGTCATCGTCCACGTCGCATTCGCCTTCAATGCGGGTCGTCAGCTGGTACGAGGGGTTCGTCGCGTTCTGCAGCGCGTTGAAAGCCACCGTGGATGACACGGCGATGTCGGGGCTGCCCTGGACGGGAAGCATCCACGCGAACTCTTCGGATGGGCCCTCGTACTGAATCTCAATGATGGCGGTGGTTGTGCCATCCGCGTTCTGGGCGAAGATGATGCGCTCCGCCGCCTGATTCACCGGCTGAGCGTTGTTGCAAAAGAAGCCGCCGCAGGCTTTGGCCGGGCGCGGAACGAGGCCGGCGAGCGCGAGCACCAGGCCGAGGAGAATGAAGCGGGAGAGGTTCATGGGGCTCGACAAAGCAAGGCCTGTGCCGGGCGTGGGCGGGCCATTTCAGCCTTTTTTGACGGAAAGCACGCCGGATGCGGCACAGGCTGACGCAGATCGTGCGGGATGGCGCGATCGCTGGCTCAGGGGCGCCGCCGGCGAATGGCGAGCAGCCCCAAGCCGAGCGTGAAGAGCCCGCTGCCGATCGGTCCGCCGCGGGACGAGCACGAATCACCGCCGCCGGATGCGGGAGGCAGGGCGTCGTTGTTGCGCTCGATCGCCGCGGCGATGGTCGCGCTGTTGTCGAGGATCACCTCGCCTTCACCCGTGGTTCCGACGCGCCGTGCGCGCGCGACGGCGGGAAGGTCCTCGCTCGGCGTCAGCGGCCATGTCGCCGAGCCCAGACCGCGCACCACCGTGCCGTCGTCGAAAACGATGCGCCAGGGGGCTGCGCCCTGGCTGACGTTGGAGTTGCACTCGATCACCTGCGTAAGGGTGTGCGCATTGTCGACGTTCGGAAGATCGGCGTTGAAGTCAAAGACCGGGTCCATCGTCATTTCGTCCGGCGACATCGTCGTGAACAGGCGGGTGAGCGTTGGCGAATCACGGAAGAGCGCCGCCGTGGCGCGCACGGGCTCGAGCACTTCGGCTTCGAGCCGGTCGAGGAACGCGCTTCGATCAAAGCCTTCGATCGTGAACGGCAGCGAGTCGAGGTAGGTGAGGGGCGCGTCCCGCCAGAGTTCCTCACGCACCGACTCCGGCTTTGGAACTTCGTCGAGCACGACCTGTTCGACGCCTTCCCAATACTGGCCGCTTTCAAACCCGAGGCTTGCGTCCAAACCAAACGCGCCGGGGGTGCCCGGGAGCTGGAAGATGCGCGTTGCATCTTGAATCAACGTGCTGTCTCCGCGGAAGTCGGCCTCTGCGTCTTGCCGAACCCGCTCAAACTGCTGTTCGAAAAACGGGGGCAGAACCACGTCATCGAACCCTGCGGAACTTCCCGCAAACTCCGTGACGAAACCCTGACCGCCCGCTTCGTTGGCGGCTTCCGTGACGATGTCCGTGTAGTTCGTGCCGGGGCTGAACCAGTTGATGAGTGTTTCGTTGAGCTCGAGGCTGCGGTAGTTCGCCGGGACGGCGCGGGCCTGGCCGAGCACCCAGACGAGAATGCCCATGTCTGGCGTCGCCGCGGCGGCCGTCGGACGCAGGGGAATCGAAGGCAGTCCTTCGCCGAAGGAGAGGCGAATGGGCCGGATCTCGCCCGCGTCTGCGCCCTTTGTGAGGCGAAAGGCGAGCAGGTTCATGCCGCCCTCGAGGTACGGAACGAGCCGGTCGCGGCCAAGCGGGCTCACGTCGTAGCCGCTCTCGATCAGCCAGTCGGTGGCGACCGTGGCGATGTCTTCCGCATCTCGCCTGACCGAGATCGTTACAAAATCGAAGGGACCGATGCTGCCAGAGTTCACAACCTCGACCATGGGCGGCGGCAACGCGCCCGCGTCGAAACCGCCGGCGGAGGCAGCGTCTGCGTCCCCGCCGCATCCAAAGCCGCCCCCGGTGCTCGCGAAGCCAGCGCTGCACGTGCCTTCAAACTCGCGGTTAAGGGTGTAGCTGGGATTGGTGGCCTGCTGAAGCAGGGTGAAGACCAGGTCCGACGAAACGCCCACTTCCGGATTGCCTTGAACCGGCAGCATCCAGGCGAAGTTTTCGGACGGACCTTCGTACTGGATTTGAATGACCGCCGTCGTCGTGCCATCGGCGTTTTGTGCGAAGAGAATGCGCTCCGCGGCCTGGTTTACGGGAAGTGAGTTGTTGCAGAAGAACCCGCCGCACGCCTGGGCGCGCGGTGTGAAGCCTGCGAGGGCGAGGAGAAGGGAAGCAAAGGTGAAGATTCGAAGCATGCCGCTTGGGACAGCAAACCTCGTGCCGCTCCCGAATGCACGGCTTTTCTGACCTTGTTCGTCGCGAGCGGCACAGCGTGACCCAGGGCCTCGCGATTCCGCGGGTATGCACCCGCATGGCCATCCTGGTAGCGTCCCGCCTATGGCGGCCCAGCACCGTACGGAGCGAAGGTGAGCGAAGGGACCGACCTCGGCATGCTTGCCCTCGCGCATGTGCGCGTCGACAACGGGATGCTTGGCGTACGGGCGGCGTCCTGGCGAAACGCGCTCCTCAAGGTGCGCGTGCCCGTGCCTTTCTGGCTCGTGCACGACCTCGGCCTACTCGCTGTGATGGCGCCCGAGGAGCCGCTCCAACCGCGCATGGTGCTTCAAGGCGAAGACGGCGAAGCGCAGCGGGCCTACGCCGAAGTGCTGGCCGAGCTGGCCGAGTCGGAGGTGCTCGAAAAGGCGCGCGGATGGCGCTTGAGCGACGATCTGATCAGCGTGCTCCTGCTCAAGGTGCTCGGCCCGCTGCACGAACGCTTCACCGTTGGACGGGGTGGGCCGAGCGCGGCACCGATTCCGCTCGATCCGGAGCTCTTCACGGATCTTGACCGCACCGTGAACGACCAATGGCGCGCGCGCGATCGTCAAGACGAGCTGGCCTTCCTGCGCTTTCTGGCGCGAAGTCGGATCCGACTCATCACCGCCGTCGAGCAGATCGATTTGGACACGTTGCGCCTTCTCGGCATGCTCGGCGCCGAAGCGAGCGCCGCCGGCGCCATGCAGATGGTCGACCTGCTCGGCGTCTTCGAATCACCGGAAGCGAACGACGTCGTGAACTTCTCCCTCGACCTGCTTCCGAGCGTGCTGGAAACGAAGAAGGCAAGCGGTCAGCAGAGCTTTGCCGTGGACGGCTACGCCGGCGTGGACCGAAAGGGCACGATCGATTCGCTTGTGCTCAGCGAGTTGGCCTTCGACGACGAGCTTTTCGAGCGGCGCTTCGCCGAAAAGGAAGTCTTTTACTACGCGCGCGAGAAGCAGCACGAAGAAGACCGGCGCCTCCATTACCTGCTGATCGACGCCAGCGCATCGATGCGCGGGCAGCGCAGCGTCTTCGCGCGCGGGCTTGCACTCACCCTTGTAAAGAAGCTGCACCTTCAAGGTGAAGACGTGTACCTGCGCTTCTTCGACTCGCGTCTGTACGACGTACAGCACGCGCGCCGAGGCCGCATGGATCTGGGCGGCATCAGCGTGCCCTATGTGCTCTGCTTCAACGGCGAGCGCGGCCGAAACTACTCCAAAGTCTTTTCGCTTCTCGCGACGGAGCTGGCGCGCCTTAAGCGGCGCGAGCGGCGCGAACCGATCGTCTACGTGCTCACGCACGCCGAATGCCACATTCCCCTTGAGGTGGTCGAGCGGCTGCGAAAGGAAGCGCGTCTCTACGGCGTCTTTATGCTGCCAAGCACGGGCGAGCTGGATTTGGAGTACCTCGACCGGCTGGACACGGTGCAGATCGTGGACCACGCGTCGCTGACGCAGACGGGCGCGCGTACGGAGCGCGCGCTCGAAATCGTCGACGACGCCGCCACCGACTGAGCTGCAGGCTGGCTTTCGCGTTCGCAGAGGGGAGCTGCGAACGCGCGTTGGCGCGTGTGTGCCCTTCTGGCAGGGCGCTGCAATGCATTGGGCGCGCGAAACGCCATCGGCGGGACGATGCGCGCCAAATACGCCGCATCGACGACCCTTTGGTGATGGCATGCAAAGTGCTTTACGTCGCGCATGCTTCGTTCGTCCATGCTTCGCCTCTTTCTTTGCGCGAGCCTAAGCGCAGCGTGCGCTTCGCCCCAGGGCGGCGTCGACGTTCGCATGGACGCGTCGATGGAGGATGGGGGCGGCGTCGATATCAGCGGCGACACTGCCGTAGACAGCTTCGTGGACCTCGCGCGGATGGACATGGGTTCGTCCGCTACTGCGCTGGCGCCCGTTCATGAGTTCGATGAGCGACGCGCGGAAGCAGGGCGTCGCTTCCTCCTCGAGGAAGGCCTGGGCGGCGGTATCGTGCCGACCCTCGCGATGGAGAACTTGTGGATCGTGTGGGGCACGTGGCCGACGACTGGCCGTGCGTATTGGCAGCGCTTTGCCGAACGCTACGGTTTCGTGCTCGCCGACGATCGAACGCTGCCCTTCGGACTCGAGCGCCAAGGAAGTTCGATGGGGTTCAACTGCCTCACGTGCCACGTGGATCGCGTGGCGAGCGAGGTGATCATCGGCGCGGCGAACGGCCGCGTCGACCTCGAACGGCTCTACGACGACCTCGTCGCCCTCAACGGACGGGCGCCGGACTTTGGCTTTCCAAGCCTGCCCGTTCCTTTCGAGCTCGACGGCTTCACGGGCGCGCCGGGTTCGATGGACGCCTTCGGCCTCGCGATGGAGCTCGCGGGGCGCGGCGCCGTCGAAACGGACTACGGCCACCAGCAGGCCGCGCCGTGGTGGACCCTTCGCTACAAGCGCCGCATCTACGCCGACGGCTCCGGCGACGGCGGCGGCTTTCGTACGATGATGGCGACCACGCTGACCTTTGGCCGCACCCTCGACGCGCTCATCGCCGACGCGGAGCGCTACGAGGACCTGCGCCACTACCTGCTCTCCCTCGAAGCGCCCCGCTGGCCCTTTGCCCCGCCGGACGAACGCTTGGTGAGCGAGGGCGCCGCGCTCTTTCAAGAAAGCTGCGCCGACTGCCACGGCGACCATCAAGGCGGCGAGCACCCCGATCGCATCATCGACGTCGAGCAGGTCGGCACCGATCCGATTCGCACCAACGCCTTCACGGAGCGCGAAGCCACAGCGGTCAACGCCAGCTGGTTCGGCGAAGAACACCCCATGCGCGCCACGAGCGGCTACCTCGCGCCGCCCCTCGTCGGGGTCTGGGCCACGGCGCCGTACTTTCACAACGGCGCCGTGCCGACGCTTGCCGCTGTGCTCAATCCGGCGGAGCGGCCTGAGCGCTGGGTACGCGACGGCGACGGCTACGACGAAGTGAACGTTGGTCTTCAGGTGCGTACGCCCGCAAGCGGCGGCTACGACTCCGCCGCGCGCGGCTTGGACGTCGGCGGTCACGACTACGCGTCGGAGTTGAGTGCCGCCGAGCGGGACGCGCTGCTGGCTTTCTTGAAGACCCTTTGACGGTGAACAGGTCCGGCCCGGCGGCGACCCCTGCTTCCACACACTCGGTGTGTGTACCGACGCGAACACAGGGCCTGAGTCGCCGGTGAATGCAATGATCCGTGCTACTCCGCCGGGAGCAGCACGTAGACACTTCCGGCGGCCCCGAGCTTTCCGTAGTCGTTACGGCCCCAGCAGTAGTGGCTGTCATCCACCGCGGGTCCTACGCAGTACGCCCCTGCACCTGGATGACTTACGAGCCGGAACTGGGGCCGCAGGCACGGGAGGGAGACGCGCTCAGGATTGGATGTAGCGCTCAATGGGGGCTGGTCGGCGCCAAGCGCGTATGCATCGTTGCCGCCCCAGCAGAAGACTTCACCCGCGTCTGTGCCCGCACAGGTGCTGACCTCCGACGCAGCCAAGGCCACTATGTCGCCTGGCAGGCCCGTGACGCGATTGGGAGGAAACGTGCGTGTCTGAATGGAGCCGCGCTGCATTCGGCCGTTGTTGCCCCAGCAGTAAACGCCCGTCGCCGTCGCGGCGCACGCATGCTGCAGGCCCGCAGCGACGACTGTGGCGTTTGCTACGCCGGGTATGACGCGCGCCCGAGGTTCGTTGCCGGCGCTTCCAAGCTGCTCGAAGCGGTTCTCACCCCAGCACATCACGTCGCCCGCATCGCCGTGCACACTACCCTCTGCCAGGATTGCGCATGTAAACCGTTGGCCCGCGGCGACCTGGCTGGCTGTGATCGCCTGGCCTTCAAACTCAGCTTCCGTTGGCAGGACAGGCTCATCGCTTGAGATGACGAGCGCTTGCCCCGTGGCGTTGTCTCCCCAGCAGACGACGTTGCCGTCCCGCAGGCCACAGGCGTGGGTCGCTCCCATGGAGATGAACTCGACGCCGCTGAGAGTGCTCTGAGCCGACTGTGCTCCGTCCACGCTTCCTCCCAGCGTTCCGTTAGCGTTGACTCCCCAACAGGTATGGAGCCCATCGCGTTGGGCGCAGCCTCCGCGCGATGCGCGGACGACGTCGAGCGAATCCTCCGTGCCGTCTATGACTTCAAATCCGTCAAAGGGGCGGCCGTCTTCTTCAACGCCGCGCTCGTCCAGTAGGACGCGCCCAGAGCAGTATGCGGCCGAATCAGCCCCGCCGATAAGGCAAGCTCCGGTCGCTTCCACCGCGACGGTTTGTATCGATTCTGGCGCAGCAATCGCTTCCGGAGTCTCGAGCACCAAGTTGGCGCGGGGAAACTCCCCGAACGCGCTGTATCCCCAACATCGAAGGGTGCCGTCGCTGCCGCCTTCGGAGCGGAAGCCGCAGTGCACGCCGAGGCCGTCGACTTCGCGAAAACCGTCCAGCTCTGGGAGGCGGGTGAACGACTCCGAATCGGAGAAAGGCGCCGCCGATGCGCCCAAGCCGAGTTCATTTTGACTCTGGTTGCCGCGGCACCAGGCGTCTCGATCCGCCCAATAGCAAAACGCCCCTTCAAGGAACGCCACCCGCGCATTCGCAACGCTGAAGGCTTCCGTGACGTCTGTCGCGTAAAGCAAGCGAGTATCAGCGGGAAAGACCCGGTTGTTTCCCGAGTTTGCGCCCCAACAGTAGATATCCGTGCTAGCGGCGGCGCAAATCGTTTGCCCGTTTGCGGTCAACCCCCGCACGTTTTCAAGTATGTTACGGTCGTCGAGCCGCACATCTGACTGCCCAAAGGCGTCGGCGTCGGTTCCGTTGCCGAGTTCACCGAGCTCTCCATTGCCGAAGCAGCGGACTCGGCCTGCGGTGCCAAGTCCGCACGTCACCAGATCGGTCATAACGATGACGGGCGTCACGGAGTCTTCGGTGGCCGACATTTCGATGTCCGCTATCCGCCGTGGCGAAACGGCCGCGGCTTCCGTACCGGACACTCCGAGCACGGAGTTGTTGCCGTTTCCCCAGCACCAGACTTCGCCGAGTGAGGTCAGACCGCACACCCGTCCGCCGCGCGTCGCCAGCTGAATGAACTCCGGCACGGGTCGCAGTTCATCGCAATCGCCGCTATCGTTCGGTACGCAGACGGCGCGCGGGCGGTTGAGCAGACCGCCCGTCGTGGGCCGGCCCGTGCGCCGGGACTGGTTGCTGCCGATACAGTACGCAGGACCGGCGCCTTGTTCGTTAGTTGGGTCGCGGTCGTCGTTGTTCCACAGGAAGCAAGTAACGCGCTCGCCCGCGACCACGTCGTGCGCACGAACCTCTGGTATGTCGTCGGGATTCTCGGGGCCTGCCCACATCGCAACCTGCGGGCGCTCGACGGCGATCTCCGCCGCAGAGAACGCCTCGCCAAACTCGTTGATGCCCCAGCACACCAGCACGTCGTCCGAGCGACGGATCGCGCATCCGTGTGCTGGACCCATCGAAAAGTCTCGATACGTGTCACCGGCGCAGGTCCCCTCCGGACTCGGAACGATGCCCGGTGGACAGTTCACGCTGCCACCCGCTTCCACGGCTGCGGATTCACAGGCGGGACCCGCTTCCGGTCCCACTTCGCTCAGCGAACTGTCGGAGTCGATGGATGTATCACCATCCATACCGACGTCCGAGGAATCCACGCCGGCATCGCGAAGGGTGAACTCGTCGCGATTCTTCAGCAGCGAACAGCCGGCGAGTAGACTCGCTACGACGCTCAGTATGAGCGTTCTGGTGCAGAGCGAAGCCAAGGTGAACCCTGAGCGTACCGAAAAATGACGGTTACAACCAACGTCCTCTTCCTGTGGTGCAAACTCTAGGCGATGCACCTACTAGGGCGCCATTGGACGCGGATCGCGGCTGCGTAACCTCAGAATGACGAACGATTCGTGTTGTCCGTCGCTGGGGGCGTCGCGACGAGCCCGTTACACTGGTTACTACCCAGCCCGTTACACTGGTTACTACCCGGTTTAGCGCGCAGCCGTCTGCGGCTCAGAATGCGCCGCGGACAGACACGCTGCCCAGGCCGACGTTGACCTGCGTGTCCGCGTCTTGGTCGGGCCGGAGGAGCCACCAAAGCAAACCGCCCGCCATGACGGCCCCGCCGCCAAAGAGGAATACATCCGCGGCGCGCGTAAGGCGAGGTAGCTTGTCGTAGTTCGAAACGTTCTCGTCGGTGGGGTCGCAGAGACCGTCGTCGCAACCGTTTTCGAGATCGCTGTGCGTTTGGCCCGCCGCAATCGCAAGCCCGATGCCCGCAACCAACATCGCGCCTCCCGCGGCAGCCAGCACGATCGGCCCCGTCGCGGGGCCGCCGCTCGGCGTTTCTTCCGGACGGCTCTCTTCTGGCGGCTCCACGGTCACATCGCTGTCCACGTCAGGCTCGGGCTCCAGCGGCGGAGGGTCCGGTTGGGGCTCGGGATCGCGCTCCGGCTCGGGGGCGCTCAGCACCAGGTAGTCCGGCTGCGACGTATCACCCGGGCCTAGGGCCGCGAGCCGCTCGCGCGCCGCATCCGCCTGACCGCCCTCCGGCGCAAGGCGCAGGTACTCGGCGTACTCGCGACGTGCTTCATCGAACTGGCCCAGCCCGCGTGAGCACTCGGCCATGTTGAACACGAAGAGCGGCCGCCGGCTCGCCCGATAGCCGTCGAGAAAGGAGCGATGGGCCAACTCAAGCTCGCCGGAAGCCACCAGCGAGCGCGCCATCTCGAAGCGCATGCGCGCCTCTTCGTCACCAGCTTGGGCTTCGGCGGTTTCGGTCGCATCGCTATCCGGCGCCGCGTTCCCCTGCGCTTCGGCCTTCCCCGCGAAGGCAAGCGCGCAGACGGCCAGCGCGAGGCTCGCCCACGAACGAAGGGCGTTCCGCGGGGCGCGTGCAAGAAGTCGGTTCATGAGCAAGGAGGAGGGTGCCCCACTTGGCGCACGGCGAACAGAGCGAATCACGGTGCGTGACGGGCGCCGCTTCATCGCGCCGACAGCCGGTTGACGTTGCAGCCCTCGTCGACGGGGCCAGGCGCGCAGAACACGCTCTCGCCGACGCCGAACTTGCGGA
>JBCCRV010000237.1:0-9737 GCA_039201085.1 Myxococcota bacterium
CGCGGTACACGCCGGCGAGGGCGTCAAGAACCGGACAAAGCTGCGGATGCTGCTCGCGAAGGGCCGTAAGCACCACTTCCGCATCGCGAAGCTGGCCTTGGCCGCGGAGCACGCGGGCCCATGCAAGCTGGACGCTCGGCACATTGGGAAAGCGCTCGGCGACGTCCGCAAAGGCCCGGCTTTGTTCGCTGCCGCCCTGCACCGCGTCGGCGCGCCGCAGCGCAGCGCCGGGATACATCGGGTCACGCTCCGCCACGAGCTCATGGATTCGCCGCGTTTGCTCGCCCACCCGTTCGCGCGAAATGAAGGGGTCGCTTCGAAGCACAACGCTATGCATGTCGAGTACGAAGGGCGCGCTATCGAAACTTGCCAGCGGGCGAAAGACCTCGCGCGCTCGAAGCCCGTCGCCTCGACGGATGAACATCGCCGTCACGAGCATGCGCTCGAGGGCGTTCGTGGGCTCGGGAACCCGAAGCCCGCGTGTGGGGTCGTACCCCTCGCCGAGGCGGCCGACGCGATCGAGGCTAACCACCGCCGAGGGCACCTGTCGCGACGTGAACTGAATCTCGATCTCGTGCCGTCCGGCCTGAAGATCGAGGTCCGCATAGTGCTCAGTGCCGGAGATCTGCGAACGTCGGTCCACCGTAAGAACTTCGTTCCCGTCGACCCGTACGCGCAGGGACGAACCGGCTCGAACCGCCAACAAATGGCGCCCGGCCTCCGTCGTCACGAACGCTTCAGCTACGGTCGAACCCGGACGCGCGCCCTCGCTGCCCACGAGGGGCAGTCGGCAGCCACGGGCCTCGACCTCAAAGGTTTCGCCTTCACCGCGCCCTTCACCGAGCTCGTATTGTGCCTCGAGCGGCCCCGGCGCCACGGCCTCCAGGGACTCGTCGAAGCTGCGAAAAGCGAGCGGTCCGAAGGGACCGACGGCGCGCCAGCCTTCGCGGAGGCACGCGCGTCGCTCACGGGCCCAATCGCGCTCTGCGTTGTCGCCTTCGCGAGAGGCGAGGCCACCCAGTACGGTCGCCATTCGCGATACAGCAGGAAAGCCCAGCGAACCCGGCGCCTCGAGGTAGCCTCGGAGCGCCGTACGCGCTTCGGCGCGCAGCCCCGGGAACGCGGCGATAACGCTCGACACGGTGTCGAGGGCGAACTCGGCCAGGAGCGGATCCCACTCTCCGTCACCGGCACGGGCCGTGTCGATCACCGCGAGTGCTCCCGTCAGCGCTTCCTGCGGTCGCGCGTGGAGGTCATCCACGGCAGCGCCAAAGGCGCGCGCCCAGCGGTCGCCCGCGTCGAGGGCCAGGAGCGCACGCGCGGTGTCCCGGGCGCGCGAAGTCTCCCCGCCGGGCATCGTGAGCTCGGCCTCAAGGAGCGCCCGAAGCACCTCGGTAGAACGCGGCTCCGCTTCGGCCCGAGCCCGAAGCACCGTCAACCGGTCCGGCGTCTCCGGGGTTTCTGTTGCACGCCGCGTGCTCCCGCCGCATCCAAGCGAAAGGGCGAGAAGAAGCAAGGAAAGTCGAACCATCACAGCCCTCATCATTGCGCCGCCACCGAGACGCGCTGGCGAAGCAGAACGTCCAGTTCACCCACGAATCGGCGAAACGCGGGGTAATCGTCCCGGGCTACGCTCGGCACACTCAGCTCCCACTCCGTCGTGGCGACGATATCTCGACCCCGGCGTTCGTACCGAACGCTGAGCGAGCCAAACTCGGAGCGAACCTCTCCGCCCGCCGGCATGTCGACGATACGCGCGCCCGTCGGCATTCGTACGGTCCGCACCTCTTCGTAGCGCTGCGGCGAACCGAGCTCGAGGTTGTGGCGACGGGTCGTCAGCGGCGCGAGGCTTCGCGTGAGGTTGCGAAGCGACGAAGGCGCAATGAGAAGTCGGCCGTTGGCCCGCTCGGCAAACTGTGGAACGCGGCCGTCCCAGCGAAACGCCGGCGCAAGCTCGTAGTCGTCGAGGTTCTCAAAGCGTTGGTTCCGAACCTCTACGCCCGGGAAGGGCCCCGCGAGGTCGCGCTGAAGCCGCTCGTTCTGAAGGGCCTCGGCCTGAAAGTGATTCCGATAGTAGCTGGCGGAACTTCCAACCACGCGTTCATTCGACACCACTTCGGCTGCTCCCTCGGCGTCGAGGGTCGCAACCATTTCGCGGCGACGGACGTTGCGGTCCGCCGGAAGCACCGGCGTCTGTCGAAGCTGCGCGCCTTCTGGACCAACGATGAGCGTTGTGGTGCCCTGGTCCATCTGCGGCAGCTCGTTCGTGCCGTTCATCTCCGCGGTTCCATCGAGAAAGAGATCGAACTGCGGCACGTAGGCGATCGCGTGATCGAAGATGGCCAGACTCGCCGGCGTGTCGGCAATGGCGCCGTTGCGTCGCGTGCGAATCAGCGCGATGCGTGCGTCGACGCCGGCAATGGTCAGCATCGCGTAGATCAGCGATGCCTTGTCCTTGCAGTCGCCAAAACCACGTCGAACGATCTGCGTGATGCGGTACGGCTTGAAGCCGTGAATGCCGAACTCCAGGCCCACGTATCGGGTGTTGCGAATGACCCAGTCGTAGATCCGCGACACCTTTTCGCGGTCCGACGCGGCACCGGCCACGAGGTCACGGGTCGTACGGATCAACGACTCGTCTGGGCGAAGCTGATCCTGCACCAGGCCCCACCACCATCGGCCGACGTCGTCCCAGCTTTCGTAGGTTGAAATATGAAGGAAGGGCCGCGTCTCCGCCGGACCGGGCATGCCCGGTTCGCTGCGGAGCGCTTCGACGTTGTTGGCGACGTATCGGTACACGTTCTGTTCACCGCGCCGCTCCTCCGTTCGCTCCAGGCCCCGCATATTCGGGGTATTGAAGTAGAAGCGCCGGCTCGCGGGTGTGAGGATGACGTGTTCGAGGCGCTTCGTGGGGCGACTATTTTGCAGGTAGCGAACGTCGCCGTAGTAGTCGTTGAACATGTTGCGCCGACTCACGTCTTCAACGCGGTAGCGCAGCTCCACGGTGTCCCCCGGCTGGAGCTGCGGCATCGCGAGGACCAGCGCTCGCGTGTCGTAGTAGATGCGGTAGCGGCTGTCGCCCAGGTTCTGCTCGAAGGTGCGGTCGACGTTGACCACCGTGCCGTCCACGCGATGAACCTTGGCAGAGCGCACCTCCACGTACTGGCGACCGGGCTCGTATACGATCGGGTAGCTGTCCAGGCTCCGTGCGCCTTCTTCATCGTGCACCTGATACGCCACCTGGTGAAAGGTGGACGCGAGGCCCGTGTCGAATACGGTTACGACCTGCAGTTCGTGCAGCGTGGTTGCATGCCAGTCGGAACGTTGCTCGCGGCGTGCAAGGATCTCCGCCGTGTCCGTGGCCCACTGTTCGTCCTCACGCGAACGGGGACGGAGGCGCTCAAGCAGCTGACGGGTGGCCGCATCCTGCGGACGCAGCGCCAGCACATCGCGAAAGGCGCCGATCGCCGCCGCCTCCTGACCGAGTCGCAGGTGCGCGCGCCCAAGGCGTGCATGATGCTCGGCCTCGTCCGGCGCATAGCCGATGAACTGCCGGTAAATCGCGAGCGCGTCGTCGTGACGCTGCAGCCCCTCGTACACGCTCGCCGCGAACTGAAGTGCTCGGGGATCCGCCGGGTCAAAGGAACGGAGCCGGTCGAGATGCGCGAATACCTCGTCGTTGTCGCCGCGCTCATAAGCGTCGTTCATGAACTCGAAGCGAAGGCTGGTGTCGTCTTGGGCTAGCTCGAGCACCTCGCGCTTGAGCGTCCAGGCCTCTTCGACGTGGCCGGCGATTTCGAGGGCTGCAGTCTTGCGGAGTCGCCATCGCAGCGCGCCGCCGCTCCGGCGAATCGCCTCGTCGATGACCGCCATCGCCGCTTCACGGAGCTCGCGCTGCTCAAGCAAAGAGGTGCGAAGCCAGGCCGCATCGAAGCCAACCCGGGTGTTCATTGGAAAGTTGTCGAGCATCCGCAGCGCCCGGCCGGGATCGGGACCGGATGCGACGAGCTCGATGCGCGCCAGACGCACCCGAGGATCGCGGGCCGACTGCTCTTCCGCCTTGGCAACGAAGCGCATCCGCTCGGCGCGAGTCTCGGCGAGCAAGCTCGCGAAGAGCGCGTACTCCACCCGATCGTCTTCAGCAGCAGCTTCGGCGTGCTGCCGGGCTTTCGGGTCGGCCGGATCGTCCGCGCCGGTCCATGAAAGATAGCGTGCTAGGTCGTAGCGTGCAGCGGCGTCGTCCGAGTCAGCCTCCACCCGGGCTTCAAGATCGCGAAGCGGAGACACGATGCCGCGCGCCGGCCGTACGGTGGACGCGTCACCGAGCGCCGCGGGTTCGGCGCTCGCCGAGTACGTTCCCGGAGAGCCACCCGCCGCGTCGCCGACGCGGAGGTAGAAGCCCCAGCGACGCTCTTGAACGCAGGTCTTGACCAGGATGCGGTTGACGCCGCTACGACCGGCAAAGGCCACCACGTCGCGCTCCATCGAGGGGGTCCGGTAAAGCGAATCCGCGTACACCTCTTCGCCATTGACCCAGACCTTAACGGCGCCGCCTGCGCCAATCGAAAGCGTGCGCGCACCCGCGCGCGGCAGCGTGACGAAGGTCTCGGCGTACGCACAGGCGTTCTCGTACGGACGGAGCGTGGCGTCGAAGTCAACGAAACCAAAGCGTCCGAGATCAGACGGGTAATTTCGCCATGCCACGGGGCGCTCGCGGCCCTCGTACGGCCCTTCCGAAGCGGCGCCGCGCAGATGCTCTTCCTCCGGCCCGTAGGCCCGAACGAAGCCGCGCTTTCCCTCGTCATCGAAACCGCCAACGATTCGCCAATCGGTCACATACCCAAGATCGCGAAGCCGGCGGACAGCCTCATCGAAGTCACCCGAGTCGAGCATCGCGTAGGCCTCGGCGGCGCCTGCGTACACGCGCAGCGTCGGAGCGAGACGCCGGCTATCGGCCAAGCGACGGAGGGCCGTGCGCACCGTTCCCGGACGCGCCCGCTGCTCGAGGAGCAGGCTCTCCAGCTCGAGAAGGGGCAGCATGCCGCGTGCGTCCCGGCCGCGGCGCTGAACCTCCGAACTAAGGCGCCGGATTTCGGCGTCGTACGGACTGCGCTGAGCCTGGACCAGCGACGGGGTCGCCAGCAAAAGCGGTACAAAAGCCGCGAGTAAGAGACGCATGGGCGCAGCCTGCGCGAAGGTGGAAGAAGTGTCGAGGCTCGTGAGCCGCCCTTGGGCGGGCCGACGTGAATACGACGTGTCTTGATTTCGAAAGCGGGCGCGAGCGCAAGCCATGGCCAGCAAACACTGGAGCCCAACGGTTCATTCGGCCATGGCCCCCCGCTGCGCAAATCTCACTGGTTTGGGCAGCCATGTCGTAATTTTACCTCTGAACAGGCCATTCTCGTCGTTTAGAATCGGTGGTATAGTTCAGCGATGCATCGGCGCTACAGCACCGCATGGTTCGGTGATGCGCTCGATGCCCTCGAGGCCTTTGTGCTCATCAAAGATGAGCGGAGCCGCATCCTTTGGGCGAACCGCGCGTTTTGCGACTACTACGGCGTGACGCGAGACGAACTGAGCGAACGGATCGATTCAGACCACTCCGACCCGGACGATACGCTTCAGTACGTACGTGATGATCGTCAGGCATTCACGTCGCGCGAGGCGCTGACGATTGTGGAACCGATCACCCGCCATGACGGCGTCATCGCCCACTACCGCACAACGAAAACGCCCTTCGACCACGAGGATCGGCCCGTCGGTACCGTGGGTCTGTCCGTGCCCGCGAGCGAAGCAGAAGAGCGGCGTTCCGCCGAGGGACGAACGCGCCGCAAGACCGTCATTGAAAAAGTTCGCCAGTTCTTCTCCCGCTTCCCGATGCCCGCGGCGCTCGTGGACGCCCAGCAGCGCATCGTCGCGCACTCGAAGAGCTTTGGCGAAGCCCTTGCCCTAAACAGCATTGTTGGAAGCGAGTTCGAAGCCGCCATCGGTTCTTCGAAACCGCTCGCCTCACTCGTCGCCCGGGCAATCGAAGGCGCACAGGCGGGGAGCGAATCGGACGTTCGCGTTCCCACGAGCGACCGACTCTTCGACGTTGAGGTGCGCCCCTGGACCTTCGATGAAGGCGCGGCCGCGGGCGCCCTGGTTGTCTTTTCGGACGTCACCGAACTGCGCGCTTCGGAGCGCCGACTGGCCAAGGCGAACGAAGAGTTGAGGACGGCCAACGCAGCCATCGCCGACGCACGGGACGCGCTGGCCGCGCACTCACGCGAACTCGAAAACCTGGTGGGATGCCTTGAAGCGGGCGTGCTCGTTACCGATGCGGAGGGCAACGTCGCCCTCTGCAACGGTGCGGCAGAGGCGCTCGTTGGCCCCCAAGGCTTTGGCCCATCGCACGCGTTGACCGTGTTGCAGCTCGCGGACGCGAAAGGCGTACCGGTCGCTGCTAGCGCCCACCCCATCACGGCGGCGCTCGCGGGCGTTCGAACGCGCCATCGCGTCTTTCGCCTCGGCGCACAAGGCGGCGAACGCTACGTCGCCGTGTCCAGCGCGCCCGTCGAACACTCGAGCCGCTTCGCGGCGGCAGCCACGGTCTTCGACGTCACCGAGCGTGTGCGTTTCGAGCAGGAGCTCGAACAGTTCGCGTTCGTCGCCGCGCACGACCTGCAGGAGCCGCTGCGTATGGTGACAAGCTACATCACGCTGCTGGAAGAAAGCCTGGAATCCAAGCTGGACGAAGAGGCGAAAGAGTACGTTCACTTCGTTCGCGATAGCGCCGAGCGGATGCGGGTACTCGTGCAGGGGCTGCTGCGCTTCAATCGAATGAACCGACAGCCCGTCGAAGCACAGCCCACCCGCTTGAAGGCGGTCGTAAGGGAAGCGCTCATGCGGCTGGACGACGCGGGCGTACCGCACGTGGGCAGCGTAGCGCTCGAGGGAACGTTTCCGACGCTACGTACCGATCCTACACTGGCCGGCGCAATCTTTCGTGAGCTGGTCAAGAACGCCTTGATCTTCGCCCATGCGGACCGCGAGCCCCGAGTACGTGTGCTAGGCCAAGAACTGGACGATTCATGGTCCGTGGTCGTCGAAGACGAAGGCATCGGCTTCGACCCGAAGTACACGGAGCGAATCTTTCAGATCTTTCAGCGCCTTCACACGAGCGATTCCTACCCCGGTGCAGGAATGGGGCTCGCACTTGCGAAGCGCCTAGCGACGCGGCTTGGCGCCACTATCGAAGTTGAGTCCACCCAAGGCGCGGGCTCGGCGTTTCACGTACGCTTCAGAAAGGCGCTGGGCGCCAATTAGGGGGACCGCATGAGACCGATCGAGATTCTTCTGGTGGAGGACAATCCAGGCGACATCTTGCTCACGCAGAAGGCCTTCGAGCGCGCGCGCATCCTCAACCAGCTCTCGGTTGTTCGCGACGGTGAAAGCGCCCTCGATTACCTGCATCAGCGGAGTCCTTACGAGGATGCGGCCCGTCCAGAGCTCATTTTGCTCGACATCAACCTGCCCCAAGTGAACGGCCAGGAAGTGCTGCGGGAGATCAAGAGCCACCCCACCCTGCGCCGCATTCCAGTCATCATGCTGACGAGCTCGGAACGGGAACGCGACATTGCGAACTCGTACGACGCCCACGCCAACTCCTACATTACGAAGCCGCCAAAGCTCGATCAGTTGGCGGCGGCGATGGAGCGCATCGACCAGTACTGGTTTGCGCTCGTTCGCCGCGCCAAAGCGGAAGACGAGGTGTGACCAGCGACGCGCCCAAAACCCTCGAACGCGTCCTGCTGGTCGAAGACAACCCAGGCGACGCGAGGCTCGTGGAGCGCCGCCTCGAAGGCGCGTTCTCTGTCACCGTTTGCCGCTCGCTCCAGAGCGCTCTCGACACCCTCGACGATGACGTGGCCGCGCTCTTGCTGGACCTCGGACTGCCCGACGCACAGGGCGTGGAGGGTCTACGACAGCTGCGAACACGTCACCGGGACATTCCGGTCGTTGTGCTGACAGGCCGCGACGACGAGGAGGTGGGCGCGATGGCCGTACGCGAAGGCGCGCAAGACTACCTCGTCAAGGACCAAGTGACCCGCTCGACGCTTCGGCGAACGATTCGCTACGCGATCGAACGAAAGGTCAGCGAAGGCCTGCGGCAGCGCCTTCATCATGCCGACCGACTTGCAAGCATCGGACAGCTCGCCGCGGGCGTGGCCCATGAGCTGAACAACCCAAGCATGTACCTCCTGTCGAACCTGGAGCGCCTCGGTGAGTACGCCGCGGACGCCAAGAGCGACGACCTTAGCCAGATCGTCAACGAGTGCCTCGACGCCGTGGATCGCATTCGCATTTGCGTAAAGGATTTGAGCGGCTTTTCCCGCATCGACGAGGAAAGCGCCGAACGCTTCGACGTCGAAGCAATGGTGCGCGCGAGCTCTGCCATGGTGCAAAAAGAGCTTCAGCACCGCGCCAACCTGCGCATCGAGTGCGCATCGATGCCGCCGATCGTTGGCGACCGGGCGCGGCTCTCGCAGGCGCTTGTGAACTTGCTCCTCAACGCGGCCCACGCCATCGACGAGCGTGGGCCCGCCGACGCGCCGCACGAGATCATCGTTCGAACGCGTGCGGACGTGCACGAAAGCCAAATCATCATTGAGATCTCCGACACGGGCATCGGAATGTCAAAGGACGTGCAGAAGCAGCTCTTCCAGCCCTTCTTCACGACCAAGCCCCCCGGCCAGGGAACGGGCCTCGGCCTGTCGCTCGTTCTGGAAACGGTGCGTCGTCACGCCGGCACGGTGGATGTCGAGAGCGCTCCCGGCGCGGGCGCGACCTTTACGATCCGCTTGCCGATGAACTCGAAGCTGCAGGAGCGACCCGCCCGAGCGCGCACAAGCTCTTCGGCGCCGCCTGGCGCGCTGCGACCAACGACGCTGGTGATCGTCGACGATGAAGTGGCCATTCTCCGTTCCCTCAAACGGCTTCTGCAGCGGCGGCACACCGTACACACCTTCGAGAGCGGCCCGGAAGCGCTCGCGAGCGGCAGGCTCGAAGAAGCCGACGTCGTCATCAGCGACGTCATGATGCCCGACCTCGACGGCCCGGGTTTCTACGAGGCGCTCCAAGTTCGCGGGCTTGCCCACAAAGTCATCTTTCTCACGGGCGGTGCGGTCACCGAGCGCGTGCTGCGCTTCATGGACGAATGCGACGCGCCCGTGTTGAAGAAGCCGCTCACGCGGGCGGAGCTCGAAAGCGCGGTGCGAGACCTGCTCGCAGAGCACGAGAGCAAGGCCGACAAGCTCGAGGACGGAGGGGCAAAGAACCCGTAGCGAAAAGTTTTGACAGCCGAGACGGGGCGCGCTAACACTCCCGCTCCTCGAAAGGGGAGCCGCATGGAGCGGTAGTTAAGTTGGTTATAACGCCGGCCTGTCACGCCGGAGGCCGCGGGTTCGAGTCCCGTCCGCTCCGCCACGAAAGCCCCTGGATCTCCAGGGGCTTTTTGGTTCCGTCGCTACCAGGGTCAGCATTTAGGTCAGCATTCGCCGCCTTCGGGAACGAAACGACCTCGGCGCGGCGGTCTAGTCGGACGTCGAAGCGGCGCATGGCCTCGCACTTCGCGAGCCACCGGGATCGCATGTAGGTCTCGCTCGCGGCGCCGCCGGCGGGCTGGTGCGTCATGAGCTTGATCACATGCTCAAGCTCGGGGCTGTCCTCGCTGCAGAGCGTCAGGAACGTCGAGC
>JBCCRV010000238.1:0-9692 GCA_039201085.1 Myxococcota bacterium
AAGCCATCGGAGGAGACATCCATTGAGCTGTGCAAGGTGGGTCTGGAGTTGATCCCCAGCCCACGTCAAACCGTCATACACCGGGCTAAAATGATGCAGGACAGCACTTTAGCCATCACGAAGCGAAGGCCGCTTTGGCTGCTTCGAGTGCTTCGTCGATCATGCCTTGATGCTGGGACTCGTCGGCCCAGCGGGCTTGGCCCTCTTCGGGAAGAAGGTCGATCGGATCGAAGTACAGGAAGTAGCGTCCGGGCTTCACGGACGGCGCCGTGTAGACGCTGATGCCCGTGACTTCGTCGTAGTGCTCGTGGCTGTGTACCTCACGCTTACCGCCCCCTCCCGGGGCGTCGACGACGAAGGTCGGTGTGTTGAAGCCCGCGGTGCTGCCGCGCACGTACTTCTCCACCTTCTTGGCCGTGGCCACGGTCGTGCGCAGTTCTTCGACGCCCTTAACCAGGTCGTGCTGATACACGTAGTACGGATGGGCGTTCACGAAGGCGCAGCGCCGAACGAGCGTCATCATCGTTTCAATGGTGTCGTTCACGCCGCGCTGGAGTACGCTCTGATTTCGCACGTGAACCCCATGCTCGAAGAGCCGGCCGAGGGCCTTCGCGGTGACGCTCGTGATCTCGTTCGGATGGTTGAAGTGTGTGTGCAGCATCACATCCTTGTGAAGCTTGCGGCCCAGTTCAACGACACCGACAAGCGCGCGTACCCAATCGTCGTCCGTTAGCAGCTTCTGCGGCATGACCGCCGGGCCCTTTGACGCGAAGCGAATGCGGCGAACGTGGGGAATCGCGAGCAAGCGCTCGCCGAGGGCCGTGATCTGTTTCGGGCGCAGGTTCCACGCGTCGCCGCCGCTGATCACTACATCTTCCAGCTCCGGACGCGAAGCGATGTAGGCGAAGCTGTCTTCCCAACGCTTCGGTGACGCCTTGAGGCTGACCTTTTCCACCATGTCCTGATCGGGACCGACGGCGTACGAACGCGTGCAGAAGCGGCAGTAGACCGGGCACGTATCGAGCGCGAGAAAGAGCGCCTTGTCCGCGTAGCGGTGCGTCAGGCCGGCCACGGGGGCGTCGCTTTGCTCACCGAGCGAATCGAAGGTGAGGCGCGGATGGTCCGCCAGGCGCGTGCTTAGCGTGGGCAAGAACTGGGTGCGAATCGGATCTTCGTACGGGTTCTGCCAATCGACGAGGCTGAGCATATAGGGAGAAACGCGCACAGCCATCGGCGCCATCGCAAAGCCCGCCGCGGCGTCCTCTAGGAAGGCGTCGCTCGCCAGGCCCCGCAACGCATCGAGCAGCTTGTCGGCCTTCGTGATCGAGTTCTTCATTTGCCAGCGGTGGTCGAGGAAGGTCGCTTCATCCACGTCCGCGAAGGCGGGAATGCGTCGCCAGAAGTCGCCCTCCAAGAGCTCGCGGTGGGCCGTCGCCGAGGGCGGTGCTGTCGGCCGCAGGGCCGGTGGCTTGGGAACGTCCTTCAGCACCTTGAGTTCGTACGACATCGTCAATTAATACCGCTGCCCTTCCGCGCTCGCCAGTTCGAGGCACGGGGCCTTCGGCCTCTCCGAGATGCTCGTCGCACAAAACGGCACTGAGTGCAATTTGATGATCGAACGATCGTTGGTCCACGCGAGTGTGGATGCCCCCGAAACGCGCGCTTACCGCCCGCGTTTTTTGACGGCCTCCGATCGTGCTGCCATGGAGGGACGGTGCAGGAAAAGCTGATCTTCGTGATTTCGCCCCCCAGGGCCGGTTCGACGCTCCTCCAGCGCATGCTCGGAGCTCACTCAGAGATCTTCACCCATCCCGAGCCGCATTTGATTACCCCGCTGGCGCACCTGGGCTTTTACCGGACCGTGGACGCAGCGCCCTATGACCACGTCAACGCCGCCGAGGCCATGCGCAGTTTCGTGCAGGGCCTGCCGAAGGGCGAGGCAGACTACCTCGACGCGCTGCGCGCCTACGCCGACGTGCTCTACGGCCGAATGCTGGCCACGAGCCCAAAGACGCGCTTTCTCGACAAGACGCCGGCCTATGCGCTGGTCCTTGACGAACTCACGCAAATTTACCCGCACGCGAAGTACGTCGTGCTCACGCGCCACCCCTTGGCGGTGTTCAGCAGCTACGCCAACAGCTTCTACGCCGGCGACTGGGCCGAGGCGCGACGTTTCAACCCCGTCGTTGAGCGCTACGTGCCCGCGATGGCCGCCATGCTCAGGACACGCCCCGTACCCCTCTGCCACGTGCGCTATGAAACGCTCGTCGCGCGGCCTGCCTTAGAGCTCGAACGCCTCTTCGCGCACCTCGGTCTCGAGAACGAACCAGAAGCCGTCAACTACGGCAAGACCGACATGAAGGCCGGCATGGGCGATCCCATCAACGTGGGAAAGCACGACCGACCGATGACTCGCTCGGTGGAGAAATGGGCCCACGAGCTCTCGGCGGATCCGGCAAAGCGCGCTCTGGCCGAGGACATGATCGCGCGGCTGAGCGACGAGGACCTGGCCACGTGGGGCTACGAACGCGAACAGCTTTGGGCGCCGCTTTCCGAAGGCGATGCATCCAAGGCGCTGAAGCCACCGCGGAATCAATACACGATGCAGCGCAGCGTGATGCGCGCCGTGCGAAAGCAAGTACACAACGTCAGCGGCGGCGTAGAGCTGGTGAAGCGCGTTCGCTACTACTGCGACGTGCTTCTCCGCGATCAGCTGTAGCCAAGAGCGAATCGGCCCCGCAGGTTCGACCGCGGCGTCAACGAGCGCCGCGCGCCGGCCTCGTTGGTTGGCCCGCGCGCCGCCGGGGGGCAATCCAATTTGCACCCCATTGGGGTCTAGTGATAGTCCGACTCCATGCGTTCTCGGGGATCGACACTCGCCTTCACCTTGGCCCTCACAGGCGCCTTCTGCGCCGCGTGCTCGAGCGACAATGATGGCGACGAAGTCGGACAATCGGTCCGACGACTCTGCAATGATTTCGCGAGTTCACAGTGCGAACTGACGCTCCGATGTGAGGAAAACCCGCCATCGCGCCAAGACTGCGTGACGGTCAATGAGTTCGAGTGCTGCGATTCCTTCGATTGCGATGCCTCGACTGTAGTCGCCGCCGATACGCGTGCCGCATGCCTCGCGGACGTACGCTCGTCGTCCTGCGCGTCCCGGGACTCCGTATTCTTCGACGGCCCCTGCAACGAGTTCCTCCTTGCCCTTGCGTCCCCACCCCCACCGAGCTGCGGGTCGCTGGCCGACATGGCCGCGGACACGTGCGGCGGCGACGTCAGCAGCCAAGTGCTGGGCGCCTGTGACCTCGTCGAAGCCTTCGGTGAAGACTGCGCCCTCTTCGACGAGCAGGTGGACACGATACGCGCTTGCATCGGTGACAGCGCAGGTACCTGTGGGGCCCCCTTCGAATGCTTCGGCTTCATGCAGGTGTTCGATTGTGCCCGCGACCAATGCTGTCCCGACGGGAGCTGCACCGATCCGGCGCCCAGGTGCGACGTTTTCCGGTAGGACGTGCTCCAGGCTGACGGCCGCAGGCTGTGCCGTCGTCGCAAAGCGACGACGCGGCGTTGGTGATCGCGTCGCTAGTACCGCGGAACAGCGTCGTCGACGTCCTGGCTCCACGCGTCGATCCCGCCGGCCAAGTTGTACACCTCGACGAAGCCCATATCGAGGGCGTGCTGCGCAGCGCGCTGGCTGCGGCCGCCGTGGTGGCAGTGAAAGACCAGCGTCGTCCCGCGGTCGAGGTTCTTGAGCGTGCCTTCGGCATCTTCGAGAAGCACGGCGCCTTTGATGGACGCCGTGTCGCGCTCGGCCTGGGTGCGAACATCGAAGAACTCGAAGGGCTTTCCGCCGTCGAGCCACTCTTTGATGGTCTTCGCATTGGCCTGCTTCACCTTTGGCGGCTCGTGCGGGTTCGTGATCTTGAAGCCTTCGCCTTCGGGGCCCACGACAAAGTCGATCGAAAGGCCATCGGACTTTCGCGCAGCGTTTCGATCCATCACGACGGTCCAGCCCGGGCCCTCGACCACAACGTCCGTGGGGCGCGCCGAATCAAAATCGAGGCCGTACTGCCAGCGGGCTGTGACTTCGAGTCGAACCACGATGGCGTCGCCATCGGCGAAGGCCCGCAGTTTCTCAAGGGCCTGGGGCGTAATGCCGATTTCCGGCGTCTTGAGTTCGGGAAGCTTCACGCCAAGCACATCACCGAGCTCCCCATTTTCGCTCATCTCGGTGACGATGTCACAGCCGCCGATGAACTCGCCCTTCACGTAGAGCTGCGGAATCGTTGGCCAGGAAGAGAACTCCTTGATGCCTTCACGAATCTCCGGCGCGCTGAGCACGTCCACCGTTCGGTATTCCGGGAGGTAGTCGTCGAGAATGCCAACGACGCGCGCCGAAAAGCCACACTGAGGCGCGGTGCGCTGCCCCTTCATAAACAGAAGTACGGGGTGGGCCTTCACGAGGTGCGCGATTTCATCCTGGACGCTCATGGCCAGCATATGGGCCCGTAGCGCGGGGCTCGCAAGAGCGACCTTTGCCTGTGCGCCACCCGCCGCTATATCGTGGGCCGATGGGCTCGGCGCTTCAGCGAACTCTGGGGTCGGCGTTTCTGTTCGGCCTGCTCGCAAGCAGCGCCCAGGCCCAAGGCGGCGCCGAGCTTCAACCCCCGCCGCGTGCGCCGTCGGAGGAAACAAGTTCGCCGGACGCCGCAGCGCCGAGCGCTGACGGTTCGTCGCATGCAGCGCCCGCGGCCGACGCTTCGCCCGGCGCCGACCAGCCCGCGACCGGCGCCGACGATGGGGCGCCAGAAACCGAGTCGACGGCCATAGGCGGAGCCGACACCACCGCGCCGCCGGCGCAGACGGAACGGCAGCTGCAGCCCACGCCTTTCGTGGCGCCCACCGGCGATCGTGCGCCAGCACCGCTTCCGCCTCCGGGCTACGGCGACCAGCGCCGGCGGACGAACCCGGCACCGACGCCGAGCTTTGCACCCTCCTACGCGCCTCGCCGGCGCCGCGGTCGCGTGCGCTACGTCGAAGGCATGGAGCTTCCCGTCGGCGCGCAGCTGGTGGAGCGTCGACGCCGCGGCTTGCTCGTTCCGGGCATTGCGGTGTTCGCCGGCGTGTACGGCGTGAGCGTTGCACTCGCAATCGCCGATCGGGATGCAATCCTGGCCGTGCCGCTCGCCGGTCCGGTGCTGTGGCAGCTTCGCTACGGCAACGCGGACACGGCGCCCGGCGCAGCCGTCGCTTCGATCGCCCAGCTCGCGGGGGTGGTGCTTTTTGCCCTAGGGATGCGAAAGCGCACCTACGTCGAATACGGCACGACCGCTCGACGTCGTGTTCGGCTGATACCAACTCTCCACACGTCGTATGCTGGACTGACGCTCGACGTGCGCTAGCGCTGAACCCTACGGGCTTGCTTTGATACGAACGCCGCTTCCCATTACCGCCTACGCCCTCGCGAGCAGCCTCGGCCCGCGCACCGACGACGCCCTACGTGCGCTGAAAGGGTCGCGCCGCGGTCTTCGCGCGCCTCCCGTCGACGTGCCCTTTGAAACGGTCACGGGCACCGTGCCCTTTGCGCTGCCGGAGCTACCGGACGAACTGAAGATGCACGATTCGCGCACGGCGAGGCTCGCGTTCTTCGGCATCGAACCGATGCGCGCGCCGGTCGAAGCAGCCGTTCGACGGTACGGTGCGGAGCGCGTAGCGCTAGTGCTCGGCACGAGTACGGGCGGCATCGACCGAACTGAAGACGCGCATCACCGCTGGTGGGAAGCGGGCCAGGGCGCCGCCCCCCTTCCCGCCGACTATCGCTATCACGAACAGCATACGTTCCATTCGGTGGTGGACCTGCTCGGAGCCCACCTTGGCCTTCGCGGTCCGGCCTACGTGGTCTCTACGGCTTGCAGCAGCTCCGCGAAGGTGTTTGCGTCGGCGCGGCGACTCATCGAACTCGACGTCGTGGACGCTGCGCTTGTGGGCGGCGTCGACGCCCTTTGCCATACGACCGTGCGCGGCTTCCATGGCCTCGGCGTCATGGCGTCCGAGCCGTGCCGACCCTTTGGCGCGAATCGCCCGGGCATGAACGTGGGCGAAGCGGCCGCGTACCTTCTGCTCGAACGGCGCGGCGAAGCGCGGGCGTTCTTTCGCGGAGCCGGCGAAAGCAGCGACGCCTACCACATGTCGTCGCCCCAGCCCGAAGGCCTGGGTGCGCAGGCTGCCATGCGCGTCGCACTGGCCGAAGCAGGGATCGACGCAAGCGAAGTCGATCACGTGAATGCGCACGGCACCGGCACGCGGCACAACGACAGCGCCGAAGCCACGGCCCTGCGGGCACTCTTCGCCAAGGAAGTGCCCGTCGTCAGCACGAAGGCGTTCACCGGCCATACGCTCGGCGCGTGCGGCGGAACGGAAGCGATTCTCTCGCTCCTTTGCTTGGAGCATGGCCTCGTGCCAGCGGCGCTGGGCTCGAACCCAGCAGACGAGGGCATCGATCTGACGTTGCCTGAAAGCGTGCGTGAGCAGCGCCTGCGCTACGTGATCAGCAATGCCTTTGCGTTTGGTGGCAACAACTGCTCGCTTCTCTTTGAGGCGGCGTGAGCGCCTCGCTTCCCACCGTTCGGCTTCGCGGCCACGCGTTTTGGGCCCCAGGCTTCGATTCGCTCGAGCATTTTGTTGCCGGCGAGGTGGATGATTCGGTCAAGAAACCGCCGTTGGCCTTCGTGCCGAGCCGTATGCGCCGGGCCACCAGTTTAGCAACGCGCATGGCCGTTGAATGCGCGCACCGCGCCGTCCACGCGGCGGGCTTCGATTTGGCGAATACGGCGACGGTCTTCGGTTCGCAGCACGGCGAAATTCAAATCGCCGTGGACCAGATGGTCATGATGGAAGATGGCGAAGGCCAAATCTCGCCGGCACGCTTCAAGAACAGCGTGCACAACACGGCGGCCGGACTCTTCTCCATCACGGCGGAAAACAAAGGGTTCACAACGGCCCTCGCCGGCGGCGACTTTACCTTCGCGCTCTCGCTGCTGGAAGGGCTGGCGCTTTTGAAGGCGGGCGACGCGACCCATCTCGTCGTCGTCTGTACGGACGAAGCCTTGCCGACGCCGATCGAGGGGTTCAGCTCGCACCGCGACGTGTCGATCGCCGTCGCGTTCAGCGTGGAAGGCGACGCCGGCCCGGCGCTTGGCTTGCCAACGGGGCGAAGCGAAACAACGCCCGTGGGCGCTGTGCCGTCCTACCTCGAGAGCCACGCCGCCGCCGCGGCCTTTCGCTTGATCGAAGCGGCGCGCGCAGGCGCGAAGGGCGCGCTGGCGCTCGACGAACGCTGGCAAGTGGTGCTCTCGTGAGCCGAAGGAGCGACGGAACGCACCGCGTGGCCATCACCGGTGTGGGCATCGAATGCCCGCTCGGCAGCGAGCTCGATGCCGTAAGCGATGCGCTCAAAAGCGGTCGGCACGGCATTCGCCGCATCGACGAGTACGAGAGCGTCGACGAAATGATCACCCGGCTCGGCGCGCCGGCCCTGGGTATCGAAGGTCGTCGTTGGCCGCGAAAGAAGGTGCGAAGCATGGGCCGCGTCGCACTGCTCGCCACGGCGGCCACCGAGTCGGCGCTCGCTGATGCGGGCGTTGAGGACGGCGCGCTCCAGCATCCACGCACGGGCCTCGCCTACGGAAGCACGCACGGTTCAAGCAAGGCGCTCGAAGGCTTCGCGCGCACCCTGAACGATCCCGGCGCGCTCCTTGGCCTCGGGTCGAACACCTACCTGAAGTTCATGAGCCATACGTGCGCCGTGAACCTCGCGATCTTCTTTGGCATTCGCGGCCGCGTGCAGAGCACGTGCTCCGCATGCGTCAGCGCAAGCCAGGCGATCGGCGCGGGCTACGAAGCGATTCGTTACGGCCTTCAAGACGTGATGATCTGCGGCGGCGCCGAGGAGCTGCACTGGGTTTCGACCGGCGTCTTCGACGTGCTTCAGGCGACGAGCATCGCCTTCAACGAACGGCCGGACGAATCACCGCGTCCCTTCGATCGCGATCGCGACGGCCTCGTCATCGGCGAGGGTGCAGCCACGCTCGTGCTCGAACGGTGGGAGAATGCCACGCGGCGGGGCGCTACGATTTACGGCGAGCTCACGGGCTTCGGTACGAGCTGCGACGGCACGCACATCACCGCGCCCTCCCCCGACGGCATGGAAACGGCGATGCGCCTTGCCCTCGAAGACGCCCACAAAACCCCGGATTCATTGAACTATATCAACGCCCACGCCACGGCGACGGACGTGGGCGACCGAGGCGAGAGCGAAGCAACGCACCGCGTCTTCGGCGACCGCGTGCCGGTGAGCAGCACCAAGTCCTACACGGGCCACACCCTTGGCGCCTGCGGCGCCATCGAGACTATATTTGGACTGGCGATGTTGCGGGACGGCTTCGTCGCTCCGAATCGAAACCTCGACCATGTCGACCCAGCGTGCGCACCGCTCGACTATCTCCGCGGCGACGCACGGGACGCGTCAATACAGACCTTCATGAACAACAACTTTGCCTTTGGCGGCATTAACACCTCCTTGATTGTGGAAGCACGATGAGCGATCGAACCTTGTATGACGTCGCCATTGCGGGTGCCGGTCCGGCCGGCACGACGGCGGCATGTCTGCTCGCAGAAGCGGGCTTTTCGGTTGTCGTGCTCGAGCGCGAGCACTTCCCGCGCTTTCACATCGGGGAGTCGCTCCTACCCGCGGAGCTTCCGGTCTTTGAGCGTTTGGGCCTCGACATGTCGAGCTTTCCCAAGCTCTACAAGGATGGCGCCGACTTCCTCGATGAACGGCAAGGCAAGTTTCACCGCTTCAGCTTTTCCGAAGGCCTCGAAGGCACGCGGCCGCACAGCTACCAGGTCGAGCGCGCGAAGTTCGACCTCGCGCTCCTTCGCCGCGCCGAAGCGCTCGGCGCCGAAGTTCGCCAAGGCGTTCGCGTTCTCTCCGCCGAACTCGACGAAGCGCCCTACACGCTCCGCACAAGCGACGGCGACGTACGCGCCCGCTACGTGCTCGACGCGACGGGGCGCGACCGACTGCTCTCGAAGCAGCACAAGAGCTATCAGCGCATCGAGGGGCTTGGCCTGGCCGCCGTCTGGGCCCACTTTGACAAGCTCACGGACGAAGCCCGTACCCAGCTCGAGGACGAAGGCAAGGGCAACATCACGATCATGATGGTGCCGGACGGCTGGGCTTGGGTGATCCCCCTTCACGGCGGCCGCGTGAGCGTGGGCTTCGTGAGCGCCAAGAAGGGCGTCGTCAGCGACGACTGGTTCGAATCCGAGTACGCGTACTCATCGTTCCTCCAGCGCATCACCGAGGGTGCCGAACGCAGCGAACTCGTCACCGCCGGCGACTACAGCTACACGAATCCGCTGCCCCATGGACCGGGCTTCGGCTGCATCGGGGACGCGCGCGGCTTTCTTGATCCGGTCTTTTCCTCGGGCGTCGCCCTGGCGATGGCCAGCGCATCGAAGCTCGCCGACTTGCTTATCCCCGCCCTTGAGCGCGGCGAAGAGTCGGACGCGGACCTGCTCCTTCCGCTGAAGGAGCACATGGACCATGCCTACGCCGTTTTCGGTTCGGTCCTGCGCAGCTTCTACCACACGAACCTCGTCGATAATCTCTTCTTCTACGACGACCC
>JBCCRV010000239.1:0-9686 GCA_039201085.1 Myxococcota bacterium
GGCGGTGCCGTCAAAGAAGACGCCGAGCAGCAGATCGCAGAAGCCTTCGCCCCGCGCTTCCTGCGGCGCGCACTCGCCGCCGACGCAGCCGGCGTTGTCGGCGAGGCACTCGGCGCGCGTTGCGTAGCGGTCGCATTCGGTCCCGCCGCAGCTGCATCCGGAGAGGCTTACGCAGTCGCGCCCGTTCCAAGCGACGCCGACGATGGCTTCGCAGGGGCCGACGCCAAAGGCGTCCGTCGGCTCGCATGCTCCGCCGCCGCACGCGGCGTGCTCGTCGACGCACTGCTCCTCGGACGTGTACCGCCCGCAGTCTGTGCCTTCGCACTCGCAACCGGAGAGGGCGACGCATGCGCGTCCGTTCCACGCGACGCCCACGATGGCGTCGCACTCGCCGACCGCCACGGCGTCGTCCGCTTCACAGCTCGGGTCGATGCAGGCGGCAAACGCCGCTTCGCACTCTTCCGGACGGTCGAACGCCGCGTCGCAGTCGCGGCCAATGCACTCGCAACCGGTTCCGCCGACGCAGCGTTCGCCGTCGAACCAGTAGCGGTTGGCGGGTTCGCAGCCGCCTTCAAAGCGAACGTCCTGGGGCGTGCACTCGGGGCAGGCGATGGCCGGGCATACGCCTTCGGGACCGCTGCAGAAGGGAGCTTCGCCGGGGCAGGCAGGGCAGCACACGGCACCGTCGTCTTCGCAGATGTCGTCGCCGCAGGCGGGCGGCGGACAGGCGAGGGCGGGGCACTCACCGCCGGGACCGCTGCAGATGGAAAGTTCGCCGTCGCAGTCTCCGCAACACGCAATGCTGTCTTCGCAGGTCGTGCCGCCGCAGACCACGGGTTCCGGACATTCGATGCCGATGGCGGCGCAGCCGCCGCTGCTGCAAATGAAGTCGTCTTCATCGCAACCCGTTTGGCAGCAGCTCTCGCCCTCGCCGCAAGTGTCGGTGCCGCAGGTCGGTGGTGCGCAATCGAGAGCAGGACATGAAATGCCTTCGGCGCTGCAGAAGGGTTCGTCGCCGGGGCATCCTTCGCAGCATCGGCTGCCTTCGCCGCACTCAAGGTCACCGCAGGTGGTGGGGCAGACGGGGGCGATCGCGGGGCAGCCGCCGGGGCTGCAGGAGAAATCGTCGTCGTCGCAGCCGAGCTGACAGCACGATTCGCCGGCCCCGCACGTCGACGTTCCACAGGCGGTGCCGCTATCGATGCCGCCGTCGCGGGTGCCGACGATCACGTTGTCGTCCCAGCACCCGGCGGTACAAAGGGCAAAAAGCGAAAGAAAAAGAAAGCGCAGCTTCATCGGGGTTCTCCTTGCGGCAAAGGCCGTTCGCTTACTCCGTGGCCAGGGCCGTGCAGATCCGTCAAAAATACTTTGCTCAGTTGCAGGCCGCTTGAAGTCGGGGCACGAGCTGGGAGCGGGGGTGGGCTTCGATGAAGGCCGTTGCAGCGGATCGATCGCCTCGGCGGCAGGAGAGCAGGGCACGGAGGCCGCGGCGTTCGACATCGAGGGCGGACGCGGGGAAGCGTCTCGCGTGCTCGGAGAGGGCGTCGGCGGCTTGGTTCAGACGCTCGCGTTGAAGGTGCCGGAGGGCGTCGTTGAGGAGGGCCACTTCCGAGTCGTCCGCGGGCGCAGGTGCGCGAGCTTCGTTGGAGGCGCGGAGCGCGTCCCGTCGCTCGGCGCGGGATGAGGGCCGTGGCGCTTCGAGAGCTGGGGTTTCGCTTCCGTACTCGACGGGCTCAAATGCTACGGCCTCCGGCTCTCCGGGTCGATCGACGCTTGGTGCTTCCTGCGTTTCGCGTGGTTCCACGGGCGCGGACGGAGCGGGAGCGCGCTCGGATGAAGGCTCGGACTCCTCGAAAGCGGCCGCGGCGGCCGCGGCGTGGGGCGGTTCTTCGGGCGGCGAGAACAGGGCCGGAGCGGCGATGGCGCCGCCTAGCGCGCTCAGGACCACCAGGCCCTTGAGTAGCGCACCCGTGCCGAAGATGCCTGCCGTACCGACCTTAGCTGCGGCCGCGGCAGCGCCGGCTGTCGCCGCGCCGGCTGCGGCACTGGCTGCGGCGGACGTCGCACCGGCCGCGCCGGCGGTAGCGGCAGCGCCCGCTCCAGCGGTGCCAACGGTACCGGCGCCGCTGGCCGCCGTGGCCGTCACGGCGGATGCACTCGAAGTTGCGCTTACGCCCGTCGCTGCGCCGCTCGCGGCCGCGCCTGCCGCAGCCAAGCCAGCCTTTGCTGCGCCCTGCGCCGCCGCCGTGGCCGTGGCCGCCGCGCCACTGGCGATCGCCACTTGAAGGGCCGCGCGCACGCGCTCGCGATCGGCGCGCGTCGGATCCATGCGCTCGCTTTCGAGGGCAAGTCCCAGCACGTCCTTCGCTTCTTGGCTCAGTTGGTCGTTCATGACGCGGCTCCCTGGGTGTGTGCGGCGCTATCCGCGTGCGACAAGGCCGACGCGGCGACGGCCCGTTCGAACGCCGCGCGGGCGAGACGCAGCCGCGAATACACGGTATTGAGTTTGATGCCCGTCTCCCGAGCGATTTCCGGCGCCGTAAGCTGCTCGATCTCGGCGGCGACAAATACCTCGCGCTGCGCGTCGGGCAGCCGGTCCAGGAAACGCTCGAGGATGACGGCGGCTTCGCGCGCGGCGGTCATCGCGTGCGGGCCTTCCTGCGAGTCAGCGGCAAGCGAAGGGCTGTCTTCCAGTGGGGCCTCGGGTTTTCGCTTTGCGCGACGTCGGTGATCCTGCACGACGCGACGAACGATGGCGAAGAGCCAGGTGCGCAGACTCGAGCGCCCTTCGAACTCCGGCAATTTTCGATAGACCACCAAGAACGCGTCTTGAACGACATCGTCCGTCGCCGGAGGGTGCACGCCGAGTCGCCGCGCACTCCGCCACACAAAGTCGAAATGCGCCGCGTACACGGCATCAAATCTGGGCGGCGAAGGGGGCATGATCGCAAGTGCTGGCGTGGCGGCGACGAGCATCAGTGGCTCGGTGGCCGGCAACCTCACTTTCCGTCAATGGAAACCTAAAAGAGGCTCAAAAGACCACCGAGGTGCCCAAAAAACCTCGAATAACGAGTGAATTTGCCCGATGCACGACGCCCCCCGGGTCGATCACGAAGCGCGGGCGGTGAATCACCGCGAGCGCATCGAGCCCGAGCCGCACACGCCAAGCGCCCGTGACGAGTGCAACGGCCCCGCTAAGGCCGGCGGACCACCAAAAGCCCAGGCCGAGGGACGAGGCCACGTCACCTTGACCGCGGCCGCCGAGCGCACCGAGCTCGACGAGCGCGCTTCCATCGAGCGAGAGTGCGCCGTAGGCGCGGTGAATGCCCGCCGCGACGTGCACCGTGCCAAGGCCTAAGCGCGCGCTGCCGGCCTCCGCGTTGGCGCTCCTCGGATAGGCGACGAGCGCGCCCGCCGCCAAGCGCAGCCGCCGTCCCCAATGCACCAGTTCGAGTCGCAGACCTCCCGCGGCGGCGGGCAGGCTGCCGCCGTCCACCACGACGTCTGCGCCCAGGGCCCACCCGCGTGGCGCGCGATCCTGGAGCACGTTTTGGCGTGTTTCGGCGCTGCTTCCGCCGAAGTTGTCGGCGGCGTCGCCCGGTTCGGCGTCGCCGGCGTTTGCGCTGGCGCCGTTGGCGGCGCCCGACTCCGCGTTGGTGTGGTCGCTTCGTGCGTTCACTTGGGCGTTTGCGCTTGTGTCGTCCGGTCTGGCGTTTGCGTCGGCATCGTCTGGTTCGGGGTCTAAATCGGCCTCGGTCGCGTCGCCGGCCGTATCCTCTCGCGCGGCGCCGCCCTCAGCGGCTTCGTTTCCCGTCTGCTCATCGGGGCTCTCGCCGTCTCCCGTTTCGTTGTCGGTCGCGTCGTCGGCGCCCGCTGACCCGTTTGCACGCTGGTCCGCGTCGAGGGCGGGTCCGATGGCCGTTGCTAGAATCGTCGCGATATAGCGGGCGCCCATTTCGCAGCTCGCCACGTCGTGGGAGCGGGGTTCGGCGCCCTCGATCGTCACCCGAAAGCGCCACGGCGGCCCACCCAGGGAGGCTTGCGCGCGCAGATTCGAGGCTGCCATGCGCTCGGCGCCCACGATCGACGCGACTTCCGCCAGCACGTCCTCGGCCTGCGGGCACGACGCCGGCGACGCAAGCTCGAGCGTCGGTTGCGCGCGGGCCGCGGCTGCGGCCGTGGCCAGCAGGAGCAGCGCCAACATCGACGATCGGTGGCGGCGTGAGCGCGTCACAGACACGTCGTACGCTGGCGAGGATGGAATTGCACGTTTCGCTCCCGCTCGACGCCCTTCGCCCGACGTACGACGCCCATCCGAGCCTTTTCCGCTTGCGCGACGAAGCGCGCGAGCGCCTTGGGCAGCACGGTTTCGACGCCGGCCACGACCTGGCCCACGCGGATCGGGTCAGCCTGTGGACCATGCGCTTGCTCGGCGACCAGGGCAGCGCCGAAGAGGCGGTTTCGGCGGCCTTGCTTCACGACGTCGTCAACCTACCCAAGGACCATCCTGAGCGGGCCATGGCGTCCGTGCGTTCGGCAGACGTCGCCCGGGCGCTGCTCCCCGCATGCGGTTTCCGCGATGCGTCGACGACGCGAGTCGCCGAGGCCATCGAGGATCATAGCTACAGCCGCGGCGCCGTGCCCCGTTCGGCCCTTGGCTGCGCGCTGCAGGACGCGGACCGGCTCGAGACGCTCGGCGCGATCGGTCTCATGCGTGTTTTCAGCACGGGTGCACGGCTCGGTGCACGCTATTTCGATCCCGACGACCCATGGAGCGAGCGGCGCGAACCGGACGACCTGCGCTATTCGATCGATCACTTTCGAACGAAACTGCTACGTCTGGAGCATACGATGCAGACGCCCGCGGGCGCTAAGGAGGCACGCCGGCGAACGGCGCGCCTCGAGCACTTCTTGGCGGACCTCGCGGACGAACTGGGGGTGACCGGGCCGGCCTGGGCGGACGGGCGCTTGCGCTAAATGACCTTCCACGATTTGGCGAGAGCGGTTGGTCCGGCGAGCTAACCCGCATTCGTCACCAGATGGCGCGCCCTCGCACAAGCCCTCGAAATCGTTGAGACATTTCTTTCCGCTCAAATACGGACTGTATTTTCCGCTCCGAGAAATACCTCAACGATTCCGAAATCTTGCACGATCATCACACCCCTTGGTGACTCATGCGGGCTAAGCAGCGGCGATTCGGGGCTGCGCCTTCGAGCCCGTCAGCATAGTCCCGAGTGAGAGGGAGGAGTGGTGCGTGAAGAGTGAGGAGTGACGGGTGATCTGTTCGATAGCGGCCGCCCGCATTCACACGCCCACGCTTCACGCTTCACGCCCAAGCTTCAGGCGTTAACGCCGACCGCAGGGACTCCGTGTCCTCGAATCGTAGTCCGTCATTTAGCGAACGCGTGCAGCTCTACGCACACGCGCTACACCATCGGCTCGCGCGACCCGACGGGCAGCGCTGCTCGACCAGCACCTACGGACGGTATGAACCGATTCGCGAAAGGCAGCGTCTGGGCTACGCTGCCCCAAGGGCCTTCAGCACACGAGGAAGCTCCTTCTTGTTCACGCTCACGCGCGTCGGCATGCCCCCTTCCAGACCCAGCAAGCCGAGAAGGTCGATGCCCGAATCGAAGCGTGCCGCCACGGTGACCGTCGTTTCGTCGTGCACCAGGCTGATCGTCGCAAGCTCCTGACCGAGAAGAAGAAGATGGGTCTTCTCGTACGCGCCGTCGCGCCGAGTGGCGTCGCAGACGGCGACGTTGCCGCGCACTTCGTAGCGCGTGGCGAGCTTCGACGATTCGCGCTCGCGGGCGATCACGCTTTCGGCGGCCGTGGCAAACCGGGCGAGCATGCCCGGGTCTTCGGCGCCGTCGACAAGAAAGCGAATCATCAGACCGCGAAGACCGTCGTCGCGCGGGTTTCCTCGCAGCGCGCGGTCGAGCAGCACCGCACGCTTCGACGGCGTACCGAGACGCGTGTCGATCGCGTGGGCGTCCGCGTCGGCGCCCTCGTACGGTTCGATGCCCTTTCGAATCCACTTCGCGGCGCTGCACAGTCCGTCGAAATCGACGTGGCAGCAAATCGTGTCGATCGGGCCCGCGCGCTCCACGAGCTCCGGCGTGACGATTTCGGGGCAAGCGCCGTGCTCGGCCTTCGTGTGAAGCACGAAGCGCGGGTCGCTCTTGTATTCCGCGTGGCGGGCGTGGTCGTGGTGGTCGACCCACATCGCGAGCCGCTCTCCCAGCCCCTCAATGAAGGGTAGGGTGGTCTTTTCGAAGCTGGCGCCTCCCGCTTTGGAGGCGAAAGCGACGTCGAGCACGACGACGCGGCCTTCGAGCTTCGACGCGCGAGGCAGGCGCCGGGGAGTCCCGTAAGCGATGGTCGGAAAGGCCACGGGCAAACCATGGAGCGGGGAAGGCGGCGCGCCAAATCGAAAGTGGCCGTCACGAACGTGGCCCTTCCGTTCCACGCGATCCCGCACTAACGTAGCTAGATGGCGCTACCACTCAGTTTTTTCCAGCAGCTCCCGAAGACCGATTTGCACGTCCATCTGGACGGATCGTTGCGCCTTTCCACGATTCTCGAGCTCGCCGAAGAGGGCGGCATCGAGCTTCCGGCGAAGGATGAAGCCGGTCTCGCAAAGGCGATGAATCTGGGCCAGAACACCGGTTCGCTCGTCGAATACCTGAAGGCCTTCGACACGACCTTGAAGGTGCTTCAGACGAAGCAGGCGCTCAAGCGCGTGGCCTACGAACTCGCCGAGGACGCCGCGAAGGAAAATGTGCGCTACATGGAAGTGCGCTACTCGCCGATGCTGCACACGCGCGAGGGCCTTCGGCTTACCACCGTCGTTGAAGCGGTTCTGGGCGGCCTTCGCGAAGCCCAGCAGGACCACGGCATCATTTCGAATATCATCATCTGCGGCATTCGAAACATCTCGCCGGAGAGCAGCCTTGAGATGGCGCAGCTTGCCGTGGCCTACAAGAACCGCGGCGTGATCGCCTTCGACCTGGCGGGCGCCGAATACGATCATCCGGCGAAACACCACCTCGAAGCCTTTCAACTTGTTCGCGACAACAACATCATGGTCACCATTCACGCCGGAGAAGCGTACGGACCGGAGTCGGTCCATCAGGCAATTCACGTGTGCGGTGCGCACCGCATTGGCCACGGCTGTCGCCTTCGCGAAGACGGCGACCTCCTTCACTACGTGAACGACACCCGCATCGCCCTCGAATGCTGCCCTTCATCGAACGTGCAAACGGGCGCGGTGCGCGACCTTGCGAGCCATCCGATCAAGTTTTTTCACGACCTTGGGCTGCGCGTGAGCATCAATACGGACAACCGTTTGGTGACGGACACGACCGTGTCGAAGGAGCTTTGGCTGGCGCACACGCAGATGAAGCTCAGCGTGTCGGACATCAAGAAGATCATTCTCAACGGCTTCAAAGCCGCGTTCCTGCCCTTTCACATTCGTCAGCAGCTCCTGCGCGCGGCGACCCGTCAGCTGGCCCAATATGGCGACGACGGCGAGAAGATCGGCGAGGCGGAAAGCACGCCGAAAGCGGCCGCAGCCAGCCGGCCGGCGACCGCGAGCTAGAGCTCATCCCAACAATCGACGCGGCCATGTTTCCGCCAGCTACACGACCTTCAGCCATCCCCTCATCTCGACAATGCTCGGCATTTACTTCGCTCCACGGCCGCTGAATTCCGCGCCATCTGTTCATAAATCTGGCCACGGCGATTGTAGGATGAGCTCTAGAACCTTGGGATGAGCGCGAGCCCGTGAACGCGGAGGCCGCTTTCGACGCGCACGTGCACCTCGACTTTCTCGCGTTACACGAGCGAGCCGTGTACCGGGAGCGCGCGCAGACGCTCGGCGTGCACGCCTTTGCGATCCCCGGCGTGTCGCCGGACCAGTGGGCCGAGGCGATCGAAGCGTCCGAACCCGGCGACGCCGTTGGCGTTGGTCTTCATCCTGAGTACTTCAGCGCGCGTGAGGATGTGCGCGTCGAAAGGCTTCGTTCCGCGCTCCGCCGAGGGCTGGAAGCCGTTCCCCCTGATCGGATGCGCTTCGTCGGCGAAACGGGACTCGATGCCCGAATGCCCGGCGATCAGGCGTCGGTCCTTCGCGTGCATCTTGAGGTCGCGTCGGAAGCGAAGCACCCCGTTGTTCTGCACGTCGTTCGACGCCACGAGGAGCTTCTCCGCGCGCTGAGCGCTTTTCCTGACCTTCGTACCTTGGTCCACGGCTTCGTGGGCTCGGCCGAACTGGCGGCACGCTACGTCGCGCAGGGCGCGCGCCTTGGCCTTGGACGGCGAGCCCTTCGTTCGCCCAAGACCCGTGCGGCCGTCGAAGCCCTCGGGCCCGAGCCCTGGCTGCTCGAGAGCGACGAGCCAGGGGCGCCGGACGATCTTTTTGAAGTGGCCGCGTGGGCGGCGAACGTGCTCGGTGAATCCTCCACATCGTTTTGCGCCCGGAGCGGCCGCGCCGCGCGCGCGTTCTTCGCGATGTGAGCCGAGGTGTCGCAGAAGCTGTGCCGAGGTGTGCGGACCGGCGGAGATCTTGGCGGCGTTCACGCTCGGGGCGCTTTATCGCCTCAGCTGCAGAGAGAGAGCACGCGCCGCGGCATTGGCGCGCCTCGTGCTAAGGCATGGGCCATGACCTTCTCTTGTCCTGGTAGCGTTCCACCGGTCGTGCTTGCTTGCGTCGTCCTGGCCGGGTGCCCTTCTTCTTCGACGATTTTCTTGCCCGTCTCGGAGACGCCCTGCCCATCCGGCGAGCCGACGATTGTGCTTCTCTGCCCCGAGGACGACGCAGTGGGGCCCGGTTGCCGCTATCAGGTGGACGATCGCTTCTATCCGTGCTCCGACGCGGGATGCGACGACGCTCTCGCATCGGCGCAAGCATCCTGTGGTACGTCTCCCGTCGATGCTCGAGTGCCGGACGCGGCCGACGTGTCGATCGATGCGGTCGCGATCGACATGGCCGTGGACGGTGCGATGGATGCTGCCGACGGTGGTCCGCCCGAATGCCTGGATCGACGGGAAGTGAAGATGGACTTGCTTCTCGTGGTCGACAACTCCGGTTCGATGCGTGAAGAGCAAGAATCGCTCGCGGCAGACATTCCCGAGATCGTGTCCGCGCTCTTTCAGGGCGAGGTCGGCGATGTGTCCTTTCAGCCCGTGAGCGACCTTCGGGTGGGCGTTGTGTCGAGCGACTTGGGAACGGGCAACCTTGGGAATCTGTGCGTCGAACCGAACGGTGGCGACGACGGGCGGCTCCTTCGTGGTTCGGGCTGCGAAGACGCGGCGCCCTTCCTGGGCTTTCGGGCGGATGAAGGGAGCGAGGATTCCTTTGTCTCCAACGTGGCGTGCCGAACGCAGCTTGGAACGATTGGCTGTGGCTTCGAACAGCAGCTCGACTCCATGCTCAAGGCCGTCACGCCCGCGTCGAGCGCCCTTCGCTTTACCGGTGCAACCACCACCGGCAACGAAGACACGGCGGAGCAAGACTTCGTTCGCGACGATGCGATTCTCGCGATCGTGATGCTGACGGACGAAGACGACTGTTCGGCCGTCGACCCCGCGATCTTTCGCCAGGACAACAGCACACGTCCAGAACTCAACGATCCGCGATTGAACCTGCGCTGCTCGACCATCCTCTACGGCGGCGACGATGA
>JBCCRV010000240.1:0-9682 GCA_039201085.1 Myxococcota bacterium
CCTGCCCCTGCCCCCACCGGGTTCCGGCGACGGTTCGGTTCCGGCGACGGTTGTTCCGGCGACGGTTCGGGTTCCGGCGACGGCACCGGTGCCGGCACCCGAGCCCTCACCGAACCCTGAGCCGCCACCGAACCCCGAGCCCTCACCGGAACCCCGAGCCCTTTCCGGAACCCCGAGCCGTCACCGAACCCCGAGGCGTCGGCCGAACCCAAGCCGCCAACCGAGCCTACCGGATCTCGCCCTTCAGCAGCTCTCGAAGGCGCCCATCATCTCGCCGAAGACGGATCACCTTTTCTCGCACGATCTGCACCGCTCCAACGGCGGCCCCGCGCGGCTTTCGCACGTAGCGCCGCGGCGTGTGAATCACGTCCCCTTCGTCCGTGGACGAAAAATGCAGGGCGAGAAGCGCAGCATCCCGCAGGGCATTTGCCCCGATGGTCTCGCCCTTCGCCATGGGCACGACGACATGCGAGCCCGGAACGCCCCTGGCGTGAAGCCAGTGGTCGTGCGGTTTCGCCACTCGGAGTGTCAGCGTGTCGTTGTCTCGAGCACTTCGACCTACGAGGATGCGGCGTTCACCCGAGCGAAATTCCCGGTACGGGCGACGTTCGCCCACCTTTTCCCGACCGCGCGGACCTGCTTCAAGCAGTCGAAGTCCGATCCGCGCAAACACCGTCGCAGCGTCCTCACCGGCGTCAAGTTGGCGGCGTGCCTCCACCAGCTCGCTCAACCGCGCGTCCACTTCGCCGAGTCGGTGCCGCGCGTGGCCAACGCCGCGTTCAAAACGCTTTGCGCGCCTATAGAACGCTTCGGCTGCCTCCAACCGTGTGCGGGCCCGCCCTTCCGCCGCGCCCAGCTCGATCGTACGCGTTTCACCCGTCAACCAATCGAGCACGGAAACCTGGCCGTTTTCCTCCCGGGCCTCGGCGGCGGCCATCAGTAAATCGGCGTCATGCCTTAATGCGGGGGCCACGCGACCGCGTTCCGCTTCGCCTTCGATCTTCGCCCGCGTGTGCTGCAGCCGCTTGATCTCGCGAGCGAGGCGTTGATGGATGTGTTTGTCGCTCGCTTCCGATCGAACGTAGATCGGCAGTTCGTCAAAGCCGACGGTCGACGCTTCGGCAATCGGGTTGCCGTGGGCCAGCCGTTGGCGCGCGGCCCGTACCCGTCCTTGCTCGTCTCGAAGGACGATTCGCCGCCGTTCATGCACAAGGTAGAGCCCGCCGTCCCGGGCAGCGAACCGCAGCCGTCGGGCAAGGGGCTTCCCCTCGGCGACCACATGGGTGCCCACGAGCAGGTTGCGCAATCGCTTGATGAACCCATCGGCCGGCTCGCCGCGGGGTCGCGCGTCGGCGCGACGAACGCCTTGTTCGTCGAGAACGATAAAGAGCGTCTCGCCCGTTCGCCGCACACCCAGGCACACGCATCCGGGCGCCGGGCCGTCCACCCGTTGAACACGGCCGCCGTGCGAGGGTCGCTCGCTCACATCGAGGCGATGCGAATCAGGTTGGCCGCTTCGCGGTCCGCCCGCGGTGACGCGATGGCCACGTAGTTGGTTGCGGCGCCCGCCTCGAGAATGGCGTCCAGGGCTTCTTCCAGAATGCCCTCGCTGAAGCGTTGCCGCGCGCCGAGCGCCGCCATGCGCGCATAAACGCGCTCCGCCGGCAAGACCGCTTCCTTGAGCGGGTCGACGGCGCAGTCGATGCCCAGCTCCGCGGCGAAGGGCCGGGCCTGCTCAGGCTCCCAAAGCCCGCCCGGGGCCCACACGACACGCGTGTCGGCGAGACTGTTTACAAAATCGCCAAGGCGCGTGCGATCCCTCCGGCTGGTGGTCAGGCCGTAGTTCGGAAGAACGAGGAGCGCATCAAGGCTTGCACACGCTTCCCGCAGCCACTGCCGCCCTGCGTCCAGGTCCTCGCCGGCCTTGTAAGGGGTTGTGCTCGCCACGCAAGCTCGCGGCGCCACAAGCGCCACGGCGAACCCGTCGGGCATCGTTCGGCGCCACTTTGCCAGCGTCGATGCTTTCGGGCGGCTCGTCGGAAAGACCAGTTCGGCGAAGGGCAGCTTTTCCGCATACCCCGCTTTGGGAGGCCGCTGAACTTGGGCACCGACAAAGAGCTTTGCCATGGTCCCTAGGCTGACGCGAATTCAGGAAAAACCAAGGCGGTTTTTCCATTCATCCCGCCCTTTGCCCACGCATTCACGCTAAGCTCCGCCCCGATGGCTTCTGTACTTCGCTTCGCGTGCGTGGCTCTGCTGCTCGTCGCGTGCTCGGACACCCCGACCTTCGAGGAGCGCATTCCGGTGCGTGAGCCCGAATGCACGGAGACGCAGAGCTGCCCATCGGGTCAGGTGTGCCTGGCCGAGCGATGCTTTTCGAGTTGCAGCTCGGATGCGGAGTGCTCGACCCGTGAGAGCTGCACGATGGGCGTTTGCCAGCCAACGGGGGACGGCACGGATGCCGGTGCCTTCGACGCGGGCAACCAAGAAGTACCCTGCAACGGTTCGTGTTCTGGTGGGACCCCGGTGTGCGACATTCGCAACAATGTGTGCGTTGAGTGCGTTGGCGAAGGCGATTGCGATCCGGGAAGCTTCTGCGATTTTGCGCGCGGCGCCTGCATCGAACAGGCCTCGGACGGCGTGTGCGAGTCCTTTGCAGACTGCGGCAGTGGCTTTTGCAACTTCAACGGTGGCATATGCCAGTCGACGATCGTCGAGCGGCCGTGTGCGCCCTGTGAGGGCGCCGGTGAGTGCCGCGTGGGTGAGAGCTGCGTGCTCGATGAAGTGCGCAACGAGCGCGTGTGCCTGGTTCCGTGCGACCCGGATGGTGCTGCATGCCCCACGGGTTTCACGTGTCAGGCCTTCGGGGGGGCGGATTTTTGCCGACCGCCGATCGGCGGCTGCACGGAGCTGGAGCGCGGAAGCACGTTTCGGGGTTGCGCCAGCGCGCTGGACTGCTTGCCTCGCGAGCGCTCCGCGCCGGACGAAGACGGGCTCTGCGCGGAGGTGGCGGGCCCGCCGATGGGCGCGGCGCCTGCGAGTCTTTGCCAGGTGCCCTGCGATCCGACGGTCGGCTGCCCCGTGTTCCCCGGCCTTCCGCTTGGCGCCAGCGTGATGTGCGGACCGGAAGGTTTCTGCGTCGTCAACTACATGTAGCGTCGCGCGTCCGATTCGAAGCGCCGCAACCGGGCGGAATTCGGCTGGCGAGGGTGCCCGCGCCGACCGATGGGACCGCGGCGCTTCGCCCTCGCGACGGACCTCCATCGAGGCGTCGAAGCCTGCCCGATACGCGGCGAGCCTGTTAGGCTTCGGCCATGCGAGCCGCTACTGCCGTTCTGCTCCTTGTGTTGGTAAGCCCGCGCCTCGGCGCGGCGCAGGACTGGGGCCTGACGCGCATGCGTGGATCGATGAGCTCGATGGGCATGCGTGGCTCGCGAGGCATGCGGGGCATGCGGGGCTCGCGAGGCATGCGGGGCTCGCGAGGCATGCGCGTCGCCATGACGTCGATGGGGTCCAGTGGGTCGTCCCGCGACGTGGCCCGCGACCGCAGCTCCGTCTTGATTGCGCGTTATCGCGGGATTCTGGAGCGCGACCCCCAGGAGAACTTTGCGTACAACCGCCTGCTCGATCTGTACCGCGAACGCGATGGAAACGTGGATGCGCTGGAGCAAGAGCTGCGCGGCGCGATCGCCGCGGACCAGTCCGTCTACGCCGCTCGAATGATCTTGGGCCACCTGCTTAAGAACAAGGGGCAGCCGGAGGATGCGCGCGCCCTGTATGACGCCGCCGCGGCTCTGCGACCCGAGGCGCCGGCGCCGCTTCTGGCCGTGGGGCGGCTCTTAAGCCGGACCGCCGGCGAGGAAGCGCGCACCTACTTCGATCGCGCTCTCGCCCTCACGCGGCGCGACGACGACCGTCGCGAGCTTCTTCGCACGCTTGGCAACCTTTCGCTTTCCGCCGGCGACTTTGATGCGGCTGCGAGCTACTTTGGTCGCTACGCCGCCGCCGCCCGGGGAAGCATCTACATCCTCACGGAATACGCGCGCGCCCTGATGGGTGCTGGCGAGGCGCGACGCGCTGTCGCCGAGTACGAGCGCGTGCTCCGTCAGCTTCGCGGCGACAACCGCGTCATCGCCCCCGTCCTCAAGGAGCTCGCACTCGCCCAGCTTGCGGTCGGTGACACGACGGAGGCGATCGAAACGCTGGACCGTGCCCTGCGCGTTGCGGGACGGGGCGCGGGCATTCGCCGCGAGATCTACGATGTCATGGTCGAAGCCTACCGTCGCGGCGACCGGCTTCGTGAGCTCGTCGAGCGCCTGTCTGGTGCGCGCGACCACGGTGCCGTGGAGCTTCGTGCGCGCCTCCACGATGAGCTTGGTGACGAAGAGGAAGCGCTGGCCTCCTATCGCGAGGCCCTGCGCCTAAACCGGCGCGACATCGACACGCGCGTTCGCATCATTCAGCTGTTGAGCCGCTCGGGCCGCATCGACGACGTGATCACCGAGTATCGCGCGCTTGTAGCCGCCGCCCCGCGTCAAGCGCGCTACGTTGTGGAGCTCGCCCAGCTGCTCATGCAGGTGGGCCGTCGTGAAGAAGCGCTGCGGCTCGCTGCCCAGGCGTCCGCCCGTGGACGGCGCGAAGTTTCCGTGCATCAGGCCCTCGCTGAGCTGTACACGCGTTGGGGCGAAGACGAGCTCGCGGCGCGCGAAGTCGAAGCGCTGGTACGCATCGATCCGCGCGATCCCGGCAACCTCATCGCCCTCGGCGAGCAGCAGCTCGATCGAGGTGACGAAGCGGCGGCGAAGGCGACTTGGCGCCGGCTGCTCACGGCGGAGCGCGACCGCGCAGCAGGCTACGCCGCGTACGGTGCCATCCTAGCCGACCACGACTTTCTTGAAGAGGCCGTCGAAGCATACCGCGAGGCGATTCGCCTTGAGCCGGACGAGCTCGAGTACCTCCGAGGGTTTGCATCGGCGCTCGAACGGCCGCGCCGCGGTGAAAACCCGGTCGAGCGAACGCAGCGCGATCAAGAAGCGGTCACCCAATGGGAGCGGGTTCTCGAGGTGGCGCAGGAGCGCGCCATCCGCCGTGAAGCCCGCCAGCGCGTCGTGTCGATTTGGCTGCGGCGCCGCGAGCTCGCCGTTCGCATTCAGGGTTGGCAAAGTGCCTTTGCTGCTGAACCTCCCGATTTGGATGCGGGGCGCTACCTGGCTGAAGCGCTCCTCCGCAAGCGTCCCCGAGACGCTGCCGGAGCGGAGCGCGTGCTGCAGCGAATCGTGGCCGCCGAGCCGGGCGATGTGGAGAGCTTGCTCGGCCTCGAGCGCGTGCTTACAGCGCGTGGCAACCTGGAGGGCGCAATGGCGATCCTCGAGCGTTTGGTGGAAGCCGACGCGCGTCGCGCCACACGATACCTCCAGCGGATGGCGGAACACGCTCACGCCCTCTACCGCGACGAAGACGCCGTTCGCCTGGCGGCGGAAGCGGTCAGCCGCTCGCCGGACGACGCCGAGGGACATCGGCGGCTTGGTGACTTGCACCGCGCGCGCCAAGATGCGGCGGCAGCGATCGCCAGCTACCGACGAGCGCTGGAGCTGAACGAACGCCTCTTTCCCACGTACTTTGACCTCGCCGAGATCCTTATCTCCCAGGGCGAGTCGGGCGAGGCGGCGCGTCTGTACGCCGGCGTAGTCCGGCTCTCGCCGGACGATGACCTCGTTGCACGCGCCGGCCGCGCGGCCCTCCAGCTGCAGATCGGAAACGGTACGCTCGACGAACTCGAGTCTGTTCTGCTTCCGCTAGCCCTCGCCGGCAGCCGTCGATCGATCTACCGCAAGCTCGTTGTCGAACTCTACGACGCGCTGACGGCGCCGCTCGTGCAAGCGTCGCGCGAAGGTGAAGCGGAAGCGCAGGCCGAACTCGCGCGCTTGGGCGTTCGTGCGATCAAGCCGCTCCTGGAGGCGCTGGCCGATCCCGATCCGGCCCAGCATTCGATCGCCGTCGAAGTGCTCGGCCATTTGCAGAACCCGAACGCCGCCGCGCCGCTCCTGGCCGTTGCGCAAGGCACCGGTCCGACGCCGCTGCGCATGCGCGCGCTGGAGAGTGCCGTGGCCCTCGTGGATGGGAGCCACGTGTCGGCCTTGATCGAACTGAGCGGCGGCGCGGAAGCGAGGCTTCGAACTTCGGCCGTGTGGGGCTTGGCGCGTATTCGCGACCGTCGGAGCGTAGTACACCTCCGGACGCAGCTTCAGAGCGGTGACCTTACGATCGTCGCGTACGCCCTTGTGGGCCTCGGCGCCGCGGAGGATCGAACGTCGCGCGACAGCGTTCGCCGAATGGTCGACAGCACCCGTCACCCGGTCGTACGCGCGGCAGCCCTTTGGGCGTTGGGTCGCTTGGGCGGCGCGGAGGACCTGCAGCGCATTCGACTTCAGCTCGGCCACCGAAACACCTTGGTGGCTCAAGGAGCCATGCTCGCGCTGGGGTCAGGGGAGGCCCTTGCGAGCGAGCCGGAGGCGCTTTCCGCGCTCGCCGAATCGCTCTTCGCCAGCGACGCCGTTCAGCGCCAAACGGCCGCCCGGGCGATGCTCGGCGATTGGCCTGCCGATCCGATCGCCCGTCGACCCGGGGTCACCCTTGAACGGACCGTCGCCGGCCTCTTTGAGCGCGATGGCGGACGGGGTCCGCTGCGCGATGGCGCCGCCGCGGCCATCGCCGAGGCGGGGCGAACGGCGCTGCGCGGACCGATCGAGCGCGTCTCAAGCGTGGTCGAGCGCATTCGCGAGGGCCGCGTAACCCTCGGCGGCCTCGAGACGGAGACGGACCTCGGCGCGCTGGCCGCCGGATGGATCACCGAGCTGGCAGCACTGACCGATCATCCTTCGGCGCGCCTTCGCGCTGCCGTCGCCCGCGCCCTGGCGGGCTTTCGGGCGGTCCCGGCGGCGGCCGCCGCCCTGGGTCGGCTCCTCGAAGACGACGATACGGGTGTTCAGCTCGCAGCCCTCGAGGGGGCGAGGGGCGTGCCGACACTTGAGCCGGCGCTGGTCGGGCTCTTGGCGGACGCTGCGGTCTGGTCCCTTCGTGTGGGCGCGGCGGAAGCGCTCGAGGGGGCCGGTTCGGAAGCGGGGGTGGCGGCGCTTCGAATCGCCGCAGTGGAGGACGACTACGCCTTCGTGCGAGCCGCGGCCGTGCGGAGCCTGCACCGGGTCGCGGCGGCGCGCGGACTGCTTGAGGCCGTGTCTCAAAACGACCCCGACCGGGGCGTGCGCGAGGCCGCCTCGGCGGCCCTCGAACATTGACTCGGCGACATGCACTGACCTACAACGGGTCAGAAGGGTGAGCAGCACGCGATGCAGGAATACGTAGGGATCGTCTGCGGACAGTGCGATGCGCTGTCTCCGCTGGGATCGCCTCGGTGCGTGCTCTGCGGTGCCGAACTGCGAATCACCGCCCAATCAACTGCCGCCCACGAAGTCGCCCCCGAGGAGGAAAAGATGGAGCAAGCCCGCAATTACGTCTGCACGAACTGCTCGAGCCCGGTACCGATGGGTCACAAGTTCTGCGGCTCGTGCGGTGCCCCCGTACCGGACGCCGTCCGGGAGTCGCAGCTTGAGTACTTTGGTGAGCTCCAGGCACCGGGGAACGCGCGGCTCATTTTGGTGCGCGGAGGCGAGGGCGTGGAGGGTCTGAGCTACCACCTCAAGGCGGAGGAGCATGTTGCAGGCCGCTCGGACGGTCAGATCCTCTTTCCCGAGGACGTGTGGCTGTCCCCGAAGCACGCGAACTTTGTGTTTCGAAACACAAACCTTGCGGTACGTGACGAAGGCAGCCTCAACGGCGTGTATGTTCGCGTGCGCGGTAGCGTGCCCATCACCTCGGGTGCGCACTTCCTTTGCGGCGAGGAGATCTTTCGCCTCGACGTGCCCGGCCCGGATTCGAGCGGGCCGGCGCCGGACCAGACCTACTTCTATTCGTCACCCAAGCGCGCCTCCTCCTTTCAGATCACCCAGGTGATCGAAGGCGGGCTCGATGGCATGGCGTTCTGCTCGAAGGACGACGTCGCGCGCATCGGCCGCGAGGAGGTCGATCTGAACTTCCCTGAGGACCGTTTCATGTCGGGGACCCACGCGCGCGTGGAGCATAACGGCGGCGCCTTTACGCTCTTCGACGAAGACTCCCGGAACGGCACCTACGTGCGGATCTCCGGGGAGCACGAACTTCAGCACGGCGACTACCTCTTCCTCGGTCACCAGCTGCTTCGCGTCGAAATGACGTCCTAGCCCATCAACGCGTACGCCACCCCTGCAAGCGCGGCTGCCATGAGCAGAAGCGAAGCGCTGAATGCCCAGCGCAGGCGCGGGTTCGGCGCGAAGGCGTGCTCGATGGCCTGCGAGAACGCCTGAGCAGACGCAAAACGGCGCGTGGGGTCCTTGGCCATGGCGCGGCGAATCACGGGGTCGAGTCGAACGCTCCAAGGGTCCTTGCCGCGGCGCGCGACGAGCGAGGGCACGGGGTCAGCGACGTGCGCAGCGAGCGTGTCCATCACGTTCGCCGCGCGAAAGGGCAGCGTGCCCGTCAGCAGCACGAAGAGCAGGCACCCTGCGCCGTACACGTCGGTCTGCGCCGACACGGCGGCCCCGCGAATCTGCTCCGGCGCCATGTAGGCCGGTGTTCCGCACACAAAGCCCGCTTCCGTAATGACCGTGCCGGACCCCTCCACGAGCTTGGCGAGGCCAAAGTCGCAGAGGACTGCATGCCAGCCGGACCCGCGCCGCTGAACCATCACGTTTTCGGCCTTGAGGTCTCGATGAACCACGCCCCGTTCGTGGCCGTGCTGGAGCGCCGCGAGAACCTGTTGGAACACCGCGAGGCGCTCCTCGTCGCTGGCCGTGTCTCGCCACTCAAGCAGCGTGCGGCCCTCGAGCCGTTCCATGACCAGGTGAGGTGGTGGTCCGGGCACGCTTTCATACACGCGGAGGAGATGGGGATGGTCCAGGCTAAGGCACGCGCGGGCCTCCCGGGCGAAACGTCGTCCCGACGGGCCGCTCGCGAGCTCCGCGTGCAGCACCTTCACGGCCAAGCTCCGGTCCCCTTCAACCGTGTACACCGTGCCCATAGCCCCCCGACCGAGCGTCTCGCCGAGCGTTCGCTCGCCCAGCCGCCGTCCCTCGAGGGGTCCGTGAACGGGCGTGCTTCGGTGGCCGCATCCGGTGCACCGACCGGGTCCGCCTTCGGCACCGCAGCGTTTGCACCGAATCACCACGGGAAAAGCATACGCGGGCGCGTCGCCAATGGCTTGACCCTTTGAACCCGGAGCCCATATGCTCCCTCGGAAAGAAGGCCTCCCGTGATTGTCTGCCCACGTTGCGGTAAAGAAAATCAAGACCACTACAAGTTTTGCCTCGGCTGCGGAGCAGAGCTCCCTCGAGACCAGGCACAGCCAAAGAGCTTCACCGCTCCGACGCCACCGGCTGGCGTGGAGGCTGTTGATGCCGCTCCCGCAGGCGCGGCGCCAGCGGGGCCCGTATCGTGCCCGGTCTGCGGTGCCGACGTACCGCCCAACTTCAAGTTTTGTGGTTCGTGTGGCCACGATATGGCGAAGGACGTGGCGCCTGCCGCGGCGGCTGCCGCGCCTGCTGCCGCGGCGCCGGCGGCTGCGGCGCCCGTGGCCGCTCCGGCTCCGGCG
>JBCCRV010000241.1:0-9675 GCA_039201085.1 Myxococcota bacterium
CTTTCTGCTTGGAAGGCGCGGCGCTCGGCCCCAGCTCCTCTGGCGCGGGCAGACCGCGTACGTCGGGGACCGGGGCGAACGCCGAAGGGACGTGCTGAGCGTGGCGGATCGGACCGGCGACGGCGTGCCAGATGCGATCGTTGGCCACCAAGTTGAAGGCCAGTCGCTGTGCGGACAGGAGCCCGCCCTACTCGAGCCCCGCGCCTTTGACCCCGCAAGCGGCGCGCTTCGCCCCGTCGAACTACGCCGGCTCGATTCCCAGGGAGCGACCGGCCTCCGCGTCGAGGCCGACCCCCTGCACGAGGGCTCTCCCCTCGCGCCACTGCTTACGCCGCGAGGCGCTTCGAGTGGCCCCCTGCCCTTCGCCGCTGTGGATGGAAACGACGAGACGGCGTGGACCGAAGCCGTCGCCGGTTCGGGCCGCTGGGAATTCGTGACCTTTCGCGTTGCCGACGGTGCCGAGCTTGCCGCCCTCCGTGTGGTCTTTCGCGGCACCGTGCGAAACTTCTGGCTGGTCGGCGAAAACGGTACGTTTCGCGTCGAACCGCCGAGCGACGGCCCGGTCTGGGTTCGCGCCCCAATCGAAGGCGCCTGCCTTTCGCTCGTCCTCGATGGGGGCTCGGACAACGGCGCACTCGCAGAACTGACGGCCTTCGGCGACATCGACTTTGGCGGCGGCCTGGAGCGGCTCCTCGGCGAGCTCGCGGCGGGGCCGCGCAGGCAGCAAGCGGCGGCCGACCTGCTGGTCCGCGCAGGGGCACGGGCCGTCGAACCCTTGATGGCCGCCTTCCCCCAAATGCCCACGCGCGAACGCGTCGCCGCCGCCCGCATCCTCGCTCGCCTTCCGGCCGATGCGGCCGCCGAATCGCTGGCGCAGGTGCTGCGCCAGGCACCGGCCGTGCGCGAGTCCGTGCTCAGTGAACTCGAAACGCGTCATCGATCGGCGATGCTCCGGCAAACGCTCGAGACGACTCAAGCGAACGATCCCGAAGCGGACGCCCTTGTCGGGGCCGCGGCGCTGAGCTTGGCTCGCCTCGACGGTCCCGGAGCCCTGCCCGCGTTGCTCGGCCGATATGAAGCGGGCTTCGGCGGCGCCGAACTCGCTAGCGCCACCCGTCGTGCAGCATCACCGCAGCTCGGGCCCTGGTTCGCTTCGGCCCCACCCGCCGCCGTCGCTCGCGTGGCCTTGGCCGTCGCCGCGTCCGAAGCGGACCTCTCGAACGCGCTGCGCCGCGCCCCGGAAGCGGAGGATTTCGATTCGAAGCTGCGCTTTCTACGCGCACAGCGCAGGCGCGCCCTTGACCCCTCGCTCACCGGATGGGTGGAGGCGCAGCTCGACGCCGATGAATGGATGCTTCGCGCCGAGGCGATTCGCGTGCTCGGGACCGAGCCAGTGGTTCGTCGCGGCCTCGCCGACGACGTGCCCCGGGTCCGGCTTGCGGCCGTTGAGGCCCTTGCGGTGCGGCGTGAACCCTGGGCCGTCGCACCCCTCCGGGCGATTGTGCGCGAAGAACGCTGGGCCTTTGTACGCGCCGCTGCCCTCCGAGCCTTGGGCGCCGAACGAAGTCGGCGCGACATCGCCTACGGCTTGGCGGACCGCCACGAACGCGTACGTGCGGCAGCGGTGGAGGTGCTGCTTGACCATTCGGAAGATCGCGAACTGCGCGCAGCCGTGATCGCTCGCATGTCGGACCGCGACGAGTGGCCAATCGTCACGCGGGCGGCCGTGGCGCTTGCAAGCCGCTCGAACGACCGGGTGTGGGTGCCGGGTTTGATTCGCCTCCTCGAGCGCTCGCTCGAGCCGACCCCGTACGAGCCGGATGTGGAAGTCGCGGCGCTTGCGGTTACGGAGCTTAGGCGGCTCGGCGGCGACGATGCGAACGGGGCCGTCGAGCGCGCGCGCCGCTCCGGGCCGCCCGCCGTGCGAATCGCTGCCGAAGGAGAGGCTTCCGGGAGCTCGCCCGAAGCGACACCGGCACCGAACGCACCGAAATCGTAGCGGCCGGGTTGAGTCCGTGGGCCGCGCCCTTTCCGCACCGGGTATCGAGTGAAGCGAAGCGTGGAGAGAGTGAAGTGAAGCGTGGAGAGAGTGAAGTGAAGCGTGGAGAGTGATGCATCAGCGTGGAGAGTGATCCGGCGGTCGCGCGAGTAAGCCGCATACTGACGCACGTAAACGCTCCTCCGTCCGCTGCGGCTTTCGAGTGGCTCAGGGAGCTTTGGGATCCCTGAACCAACGGTGTTGGGGTTTACGGCGTGTCGCGAAGCCCAACGGGATGAGGTCCAGGGCGTGTCTTCAAACTCGCGCGTGTGGATTCGTGGTCCGCTCGTCGGCGAGTTTGCGTCTGTGAGGCGAACGAATCCCCGGCGGATTTCAAGCCGAAGAGATGGCGAAATCGACGATGAGCGGGGCGTGAAGGCGCATGCGCGAGTTTGGCAACAGGCCCTAGTCCTCGGCTTCAACCGCTTCGAGCGTGTCGTGACCGGCGTATTCGAGCAGGCCCGCGCTGTTGTTGAAACCCGAGCTTCCGACGAAGGCGAAGCGTCCGTTGGCCTTGATCTTGTTTCCAATGGCGAGGTCCACGGGGATCGGAGGTAGGCCCGTGGCGGGGTCGTGCTCGTAGCGGCCGCGCTCGTGGAGCTCGACGGCCTCGTCGATCTGCTCCTGGTTCTCGGCGTAGCCGACGATCATCAGCTTCTTGCTATCGTCTTCCTCGCCGGAGACGTCGGCGATCCAAAAATGCGGGGCCGCAGGCCGCGGGCATGGCTCCTCCTCGCACTCGGGAGGCGTGTAGATGCCCACGACGTAGCCGGTGATGGCGACGTCCGTGTCGATCGTGGTGCGAATGCGCGAGCGAACGCCGTAAATCGTGTAGCTGCCGTCCGAAAGCGTCGTCGGATGGGGCGGCGGCGGCAGCGTGGGAACGGTGGGAAGATTGGGCTGCACGTCCGGAAGCGCTTCGATTGTCAGGTCCGCGGCCGGTTGGGGCTCACACGCCGAGGCAAGGGCGACCATTGCGAAGATGACTAGGATTCGTGACTTCATAAAGAGGCTCCGCCGTAGGGCGGCGCGACGCTACCATGGTCGCTTAGCCCGTCACAAGCCGGCGCCGACCGGAGGGCCGATCTCGGGGCCATCGCTTGTTCCGGCGCTTTCGCAAGTATAGTTTCACCCGGATGCGGCTTGTCGGGTGGGTTGTGGTTTGTGGCGTGTCCCTCGCCACGAGCGCTGTCGTTGCGCAGGCCGACGACCAAGCGCCGGCGGATGGTGAAGCGGCGGCCGACGACCAATCGCCCGTCGATGCGCGGGCAGACGACGAGGCGCGCGAGATCTTTGAGGCGGGCGAAGCGTCGTACCGCCGCGGCGACTACCGGCGGGCCCTGGACTACTTTCGCCACGCGTACTCGCTGAGCCCACGACCGGAGCTGCTTTTCAATATCGGGAACGCCGCGGAACGGGCCCGCGAGGACGAGACGGCCATCGAGTACTAGGCAGGCCATCGTGACCGGCTTTGTGCCCGACGCGAACGAATCGCGCGCCGTTCACCTCGGCGTAAACTCCAACCAGCAGCTGCTGGCCGTCACCGCCGACGCAACTTCGGCCCATGCCGTGGGCATCACGCGCGATTTGCTCGGAGGCACGACGACGGACGGCATCTACTACCTTGAGATTCGCGACGACGCTGGCGAAGAGGGCCGACTGCGCATCGTCCGCCAGCTCGCCTTCGACAGCACCGCGAGCAACGAGCAAGCCGCGGACCTCATCGTGCTGGACGAGCCCGGCGGCGTAAAAACGCTCGCGCTCGCCGGCGTCACGAACTTCATGCCCGGGCGTGACGAACCCATGATCGGCGTTACCAACCTCGCGGCGCCCGACGGAGAGGGCGTGATGTCGACCTACCGCTTTCGCTTTGACGATGCCGAGCCGACTGAGCGTTTCCTGGGCGTGTGGGCGAACGACGAATACATCGTCGCGGTGGGGGGGCTAAATGAGGTGAACGTCGACCGACCCATCATCGCCGTGTTCGGCCGCGACTCGTTGGTGGCTTGGAGTGGCCGGCTCCCCAACGACGGTCGGTTGCTCGACGTGACCCTGCACGAGGGTCGGCTCATCGCTGTGGGGGAAAACGGATCCGATGGGATCCGGTATACGCTCGATTTGCCGGTGGACGATACCGCCGAACTTCGCCTCTCCCACGAGCGGCTCCCAAACTTCGCCCTGCGTCAGGTCGAAGTTGTGGATGGCGTCGAGTACTACGCGGGAATCTTCAACGGCGGCGGCGCAACCGGCCGACGCGTCGACGACGACGTGATCGTCGATGCGACGGGATTACGCATACCCCCCCTTGAAGGCGACGTGTTTCAGCTCGGCCCGAACGGGTTTGTCGCGGCGAGCGCAAACAACGAGCTGATCGTCGCCCCGACCAACGCCGAGGGTCGCGTGTGCGGTAGCAGCGAGACTACACGCTTTATCGCGGCGGGCGAAGAGGATACGTTGCGCCCCTGCGAGTGCGGAACTGTGGACTGTCCATGCAGGGCTGTGCAGTCGCTGTCCCGACGTGGCCTGGGGTACGCGCGCAACGACATCACCCACGAGCTCTTCGATCAACCCTGCCGCTAAGTCTGTGCACCCACGGTTCGCCCATGGTCGGCGGCCCGGCCAGCCATCGACCCGCGGAACGAACTTCGCGTAAACGCCGCGCTAATCACTTCGAACGCCGGCGGGCTCTCGGCGCCGCCGCTGGCTGCGGCCAACGCACGCCGATTGGCCTTGGGCCGAGGAACGTTTGCGATCTCCGGGCGCGCAAGGCTCCGCATGATCGCGCCCACCAATCCATGCTGAAGCGCAGGATGCTGAGGTAGGCTGCATGCCGTGAGCGAAAACAAACCGTACGGCGCCTCCATGACGGGGCGGCCCTCCGATGAGACGCATGCCGAACGTACGCCCTTCGCCGCGCTCCTAGCGCTCGCAGCTTTGCAGGCGTGCACCGGCGACTTTCAGGTGGCTGACGCGTCCGTCGAACCCGATGCGGCGCGCGAATCGGACGCGGCCAGCGAAGCCGACGCGAGCGGCGACGCGCCCGCGGACCAGCGCGCCGTCCTGCCCGACGCCGCCGCCGAGGACGAATCGATCCCCCTCGAGCCGGGACGGATCGACGTGACTTGCACCCGGCCATGGCACGATCTCCCCGATCCCTTGCCCGCCGACTGCATCGGGCGACGGCGCCGCGTCTTCAGCGTGGAAGACCTCAACGGCCCCGAGAGCGTCGCGTTCCTCGGCAAGGTGTCCGTCGCCGTTCAGGGCAGCGGCCCGCCCGTCTTTGCATTTCAGAATATCGTCAGCATCGAAGCGAGCACCGTTCACCTGCGCCGCCTCGAGCGCGAAACCTTGACGCTTGGCGGCCGAGCCGACGTTCCCAACGACGTGGAGCTCTTGGGCGAGAGCATGGAGATTGCAGCCGAAGGCGACACCGTGCACCTCGCCTATTGGCTACGCGGCCCAGGCACGGGCGATGCGGTCGTCTACCGCCGCTGGCTCCCAGACGGCTTGCTGACGGACGGCGAGTTTGTCTCCACCAACGTTAGCGGCTTTGGAAGCGTAAGCCTCGCCGTTAGCGGGAACGACGTGAGTTTCGGCTACCACGACTTTATCGCCGGCACGCACCGCCTGCGCTTTCGCGAAGCTGGCGGGACGTTCTCCGATCCCATCCTCCTGCTCGAGGAGGAGCCTTCGTCCACGGCGTCGGTACGGTCGATTGCCGTCGGCCGCATCGGCAGGACGACGCACGTCGCCTTGCGACGTCGCGACAGCGCTACACGATTCACTCCGCTTTATCGCCAGTACATCGGATTCTTGAGTAGCTTCAATACGATCGACAACGTGACGCAGAGCCGCGCGAGCGGACTTCAGCTCGACTTGGCGGCGCGCGGGGACACGGCGGCCGTTGCCTACCACGACTGGAACGACGGCACGGTGGAGCTTCGGGTCGCGACGGGCCTCGAGCTCACGGACCAAGAAGTCTCCGTGCTGGAGACGACCTCGAGCGAAGAGGTGCCGCTACAAACCAAAATCGCCATCGCGTATGACGACGCTGGAAGACTCAACGTCGTTGCGTGGACGCCGAGCCGCGTGACCACCGTCGTTTGCTACTTCCGCGAGCCGACCCGGCCGGGCGGCACCCGCTGGCTGAGCGATATTGTCGAAATCCTGCCGCCGGGCCGCATGGTCGAGAGCCTTGATCTGGCGATGGGCCCCAACCGCCAACCTCACATCGTGTACACGACGGGATCCACCCTGACGTATGCGACCATCGAGCCTTGATGCCTACGAACTGCGCCCTCGTCTTCGTCCTCTGCCTGGTCGCTTGCGGCGACGACACCAACGCCGCGACGGATGCCGCTCAGGACCAAGCGGCAGACGCTGCGACGGACACCGGCGGTGAGCGCGACGCCAGGGTGGACGATGCGGCCGTGGAAGACGCGGCCGTGCAGGACGCGGCCGTGCAGGACGCGCCGGGGGCGGACATGGGCGCGGACGGTCGCGATGCCGGCGACGGGACGGACGCATCATCCGACGACGCCGATGCGCCCGTGGAGGCGGGCCCGGAGCTGGGCCCTGGCGAGTGCGTGTGGCTCGAGCAAGCGGGCTGCGGCGCCCTCGAGTGGTGTGCGCCCGTCGAGGGGCCGGAGGCTGTCGGTACCTGCACGTTCTTTGGCGATGCCGATCTCGGCGAGCGGTGCACCCTGCAGACCGACTGCACCATCGGCACGCTTTGCACCGAGCGACCCGACGGCCTGCGCTTCTGCGAACGCGCCTGCGACCCGGCGGAAGGATTGCTTGCCGATTGCGGCGCTGGACAGCGCTGCGGCTCCAACCGCAACGCCGTGACGGGAGAGCCGGAAGCGGTCGGCATTTGTGTACCAAGCTGCGATGTCGATCGCGGCTTCGCGTGCACGGACACCGAACTGGCGTGCGTTCCCCAGGAGATTCTGAGCTCCGAGTTTGACCTATGCCTTCCGGACGTCCCCGATCTTCCCGACGGAGCCGATTGTGCATTGGCCGAGATCGGACGCAACCAACTCTGCGGACCGCGAAGCCTCTGCGCCGACCGCTTTCCGGAGCGGGGCCTACAGTGCTTTCGCATCTGCCGTGAATCGGTCGCCGGCATCGGCCTTTCAAACCATCCGGATTGCCGAAACGAGACCGACCTTTGTGAGTTCTTCGCCGTCGGCGTGGGCCTCTGTCTATCGCCATGACGCTTCCGCAGAGCGCACGCTTAGCGGACCACTTCGCTACGGCAGAAGCGCTTCAGCGGCCCGCACAAAGCTCTCCGGGACGCTGAAACGCACCTCCAGGCCGTTTTGCGAAAGGTACGCGCCACGAGGTGCGGGGCCGCCGACGCGAAGCAGGCGGCTTTCGCCGCCCTCGAGCGTGAGTTCGATGCGAAGCCGGGTTTCGACCGCCGCGGATTCGTAGCTAACGGGCAGGGCGCGGAGCGTGGAAAGCGCGGTGGTGAACGCGTCGAAACGATCGGGGTCAGCGGGGTCGCCGCTTTCATTTCGGAACTCGCCGTCTTCGAGCCGATAGATGGCCTGTGAAGCACCCTCAAGCGCGACTCCCGTGAGCTCGTAGGGAGGTACGGCGAGCAGTTCCTGACTCAGCAGTACGGCGCGTAGGCCCCGGGCGATGCCTTCCTCAAGGTAGAAGCGTTCCCCGCCGTCGACCTGCGCGGCCGCTTCGCCCTCCGAGGGCGCACCCACGGCGAGGGTGTGCTCGCCTTCGTCGTTCTGCACGCGAATCGTGACGACGGGAGCACGAAGCTCCGGCGCGCCGAATCGGGTCGCCCGCAGCGCTTCGACGGCATTGAGAACGCGGCGAACGCTGGGCTCGTCGACCGCCGCATCGAAGGGCTCGACCAGCGCGAAGCGTCCGTCCGTTTCCACCACCCGCTCGACCACGTCGCCGCGATCGATGCGCAGCTCGCGCACGTCCGTCACGGCAAGCACCTCGCGGGGCCGTAGGCGCTGACGCGCGTCCGCCAACAGGCTCCAGAGGCTTCCGGCTGCTCGCACGCAGCCTTCTTCTCCGCTGCGCGTGACGAGCGTGTCTTCGCTGTCCTGCGCAAGCCCGAGGCGATGCTCGCCATCGCCGGTGAACTCCACGCTCCATACGGCGGACGGACACGTGGTTTCAAAAGCCGTCACGCGCTGGCGGCGTAGCTCGCCGAGCCACTCGTCCATGGCGTCGGCGTCGATGGGGTCGGTGCCGCTCCAGCTCCCGTCGTCGCCCCGGGCGACGACCATCGTCTCGCCCTGCCCTTCGAGGCGCACGCTTCGCACGTTCGATGCGGGCACGCGAAGCACGTTTCGATCGCGGAAGTCCTCGCGCAACAGCGGCTCCATGGCGTTCGCGGGCAAACAGCCGCTCCGGCCGCCCTCGAGGGTGAGATGCCATTGACGCCCCTCGCAAGGCCCGCCCCGGCGGGCGGCAAAGGCGACGCGCACGGCTTCGCCCTCCCCTTCGTCGGCGCCGCGCGGACGCACGGCTTCGACTTCCAGCGAGGGCTCGGACACGGCCACTTCGACGAAGCGATCCGCTTCGAGGTTGGTGATCGCCTGCAGCGCCTCATCGACGAAGGACGTTCGGGCGAAGCGCGCGTCCACGCGCCAGTTCCGTTCGTCACGCTCAAGCAACGTTTCGCGCGCCTCGTCAACCGCCTCGCGAATGCGGAGCCGGTTCGCCGTAAGCACGCCGCGCTCGAGAAACACCTTGCTCTCAAAGTGCTCGGCGTCGTGGTCGAGCGACTCGAAGAGATCGATGGCGGCGACCTTGATCGTTCGGCCTCCGTCCGCCGTTAGGTAGACGCCGCCCTCCGCCTCGCTGCCGATCAGAACGTTCACCGTTTCCGCACCGTCGCCGCCAAAGCGCAGACGCAGCTCGATGCGCGCCTCGTCGAGCCCAAAGCGGGCGACGTCGCCGTCCTGGGCGGCGAAGCTGCGCCGGGCGTCGGACCACTCGATGGCGCCAAGCAGCGAACCGACGGCCGTTTCGTCGGCCAGCGTTTCCTTTGGGCTGCGCATGCGCCAGCCGGCGATGCTGCCGTCGTCCGACTCTTCGCGCTCGATCGCGATGGGCTCGGCGCCCTGACGGCGAAGCTCGATGCGATCGACGCGGCCTCGGTTGAAGCGCTCGACGAGCCGTGCATCGCGACCCTCGAGCTCGACGTCCGAAATCCGCCCTCCTTCAACCAGGAGGATGTACGCGAGGAGCGATGCCGCGATGAGCGCGAGCAAACCGGTGGAGCGGGCCGTCATGCGCGCCTCGTCCACCACACGGAGAAGCCAAGCAGCACGAAGGCGCCGGGCAAGAACGCCAGCACGCGCCACCAAACGGCGCTCACGTCGCCTTCGCTCATCACCACGGCCCGAATGCGGCTCGTCCGCGGCGGCACGGACACGAGCTCGGGTCGCTGCGTCAGCCAGCCGACGGTGGCGAGCATGACGTCGCCGTTGCTGAAGGCGGGCTGCTCGAGGGTGGCGTCCTCCATGAAGTCGCTGTTGCCTACGACGACGATTCGTCCTTCGTCCTCGCCTTCATCCTCGAAGGCGCGCGCCACGGCCAGCGTCGCGGGCGCTTCTTCGTCGCGACCGCTCGGCTCGAGGTCGCCGAGCTCGACA
>JBCCRV010000242.1:0-9662 GCA_039201085.1 Myxococcota bacterium
GCGGCAATGCTGGTCAGGTCTCTAGCCAAGCTGTGCAAAACGCGTACAGCGCGGATTGAAAAAAGAATGCGACGAGCCTCCGAGGTCCGCGTCCTTGGGCCGAAAGGGTTTCGCATGCGTCGCATCGTTTTTTCCGTATTTTGTTTTTCGATCGTTTTTCTTCAGCTCCTCAGCCTCTGGGCATGCGGCGGCGGGGTGGTGGCGTTCAACGCGACCAGTGGCGCCATGGTCACCCAGACCGACCAAGCGAGTGAGGTCCGTGCGGCGCTGTCGCGTGCCCTCCAGCAGCGCCGCTTCACCATCGAATCGGAGGCGCCCGGTGAGCTCGTTGCTCGCCTCGATCACCGAAGTATCTCGCTTCGCGTACGCATCGCGTATTCGCCAAGCGAATACCGCATCGAGTACCTGGACTCGGTTGGTCTCGACTACCAGGTTGATCCCGAGACGGGACGCGCGATGATCTCGCGCCGCTACCCGCGGTACATTCAGCGTCTCGAGCGGGAGATCGTATCCGAGCTCGGCCGCCCTGCTCGCGAAGCGCAAGAGGCCATCGAAGAGCAGCGCGAGCACCAGCTCGCCATGGAGCGCGCGGAAACCGATCGCCAGTTGGCCCTGGCGCGCGAGCAGAATCGGGAAGCGGAGCGTCAACGTCGGGCCGAGACGCAGCGCGAGGCCCTGCGGGCCGATGCCGCCGCTTCGCAGGCCGCCGCGGCGGAAGCACGTGCGGACGAGGAGCGTCTGCGCCGGCAGCCCCTCCCCGTGATTCGCGGTCACGAAGAAGCGGTCGTGGTACGCCGCTTCCGATTCCAGCCTGCGTCCGTTCAACGTCAGAGCGTTGCGCTCGAGCCGGGCTTCATGCCCGATCCCTACGCCCTGCAGGGCCGCGCCGTGGGCCGTATTTCGTCGCAGCGTCTCGGCCTCCCGAACAGCTGTCCGGGATTTTGGTCCCGTCGGCCCCAGCACTACGTTTCGATGCCGCGCGGTTTTGACTACCTCCGTCTCGAGGCGCTTTCTTCCGACGACACGACCCTAGCGATCGTCACGCCCGACGGTCAGGTGCTGTGCGACGACGACGGGGCCGGCAACCTCAACCCGCGTTTGCACGGGTCCTTTCCGGCCGGCACCTACGCCGTCTACGTGGGAACGTACCAGCGCGGCCGCCGTACGAACTACGATCTCGAGCTAAGCGAGCTGGCGCCCCGGCGGAGCTATAGGCAGGCCCAAGGGCGCGGGTACGCGCCGCAGCCGCAGCCGCAGCGCCGTGCTGCGCCCCCGGATTGTCGCACCGTCGTGCTGAACCACGGCCACTCCACGTCCTCGGTGATTCACTGCCGCGGCGCCGAACCGCGCTGCGCTGCCGCGCTCATTCGGGCGGGCCATTCGCCGAGCGGATTGATCCACTGCCGCGACGTCGATCCCGCATGTGCGGAGGCGGCCTTGCGCAACGGGCAGAGCCCGTCGAGTTTGATTCACTGTCGCTGAGGGGCGTTCGTCGGTGGAAACCGGCGGGGGAGATGGGCTTCATGCGCCGGACGCAGTTGAAGCTGCTGTGGACGCGCTCGCTAGCGCTCGCGGTCCACGCCGCCGCCTTTGGCGTCGGGCGCCCTCTGGGTAAAGCCCGTCTCCCCCGTCTTCTTCTGCCTTCGAAGGTTGCTTAGCGGTCGAGGGCTTTGAGGTAGCGGGCGAGCTCCTTGGCGCCGCCGATCAGCACGCCCTCGTGAAAGACCATGGGAAAGGTGGGCCAGCCGGTCCACATTTTCCATGCGTTGCGCTTGCGCCACTGGCCGAGGTAGCTGCCGTACTCCAGGTAGTGCGGACGGATGCCCTGCTCTTCGAGCATCTTTCGAGCCTTCTTCACGACCGGGTTTTGCGCCATGCCGAGCACGACCCAAGGGTGCTGCTCAACGGCCTGAGCGGCTTCTTCGATTACGGCGCGGTGGTTTTCGACCAGCGTTCGCTTTGCGTCGGGATGGACCCGGTCGAGCGGAAAGAGCAAGCGTTCCATAGTGTGCAACGTGTCAGAACAGGCGGCACCCGACCAGCGCCGCGTTGACGGGTCGGCCAAACCTTCGCAGAGACGCCTCTATGAAATGGGTGCGTCGCCATCGAAGCCGCATTGTCGCGATCTTTTCCTTTGGCGCGCTTGTGGCGATGACCTTCGGATTCTTGAAGCGCATCGGCATCGATCCGCTGGCCCCCGATCGCTCGGAGCCGGTGCCGGTGGTCGCCGATCCTGAATGCCGCCCGATCGACTTTGAAGGACTCTGCGAAGCCACGCAGGTAACGCCGCTGACGGGTGGGTCGTTTCGTATCGAATACGAGCTCGTCGACGGCCCCGGCTCGATTCGGGCCGTGCGCACATCCGGCACCGTCGGCGAGCGGGTGCGCTGTTCGGGCACCTACCTAGACGGCCCTTGCGAAAGCGCGGGCTTTCAGTTCGAGGCGGCTCAATAGTGATGGCGCAGCGCCGGGTCGCCCTTGGGAAGGGCCGGCGGGCGCGTTTTGATCTGCCTCGACGGGCCCCGGGGACGAGCGATGTGTCGACCCCACTGTCCTTCTTTGGCGACATCCTCAAGGTCCGTGAGCGCGGACCGTTCAGGCAGGATGTGACCGCCCAGCCCAGAATCGTCAGCGCCGCCGCCCTCCGAATCGCCGAGGAGGCGCTGAATCCGGAGTGTTCGGCGGCGGATCTGGCGGCCCTGGCCGCGGCGGACCCGGCCTTTGCCCTTCGCGTGCTTTCGATTTCCAACAGCCCAGGGTTTCGTCGCGCTCAGGTCATCGAAGATCTGCCGAAGGCCTGTGCGCTCCTCGGCGTTCGCGGTCTGCGAAACATCGCGCTCAGCCTCGTCGCGATGGACCTCATGCCACCGGATGGCGAGCGCGCCCTCGCCAACTCGCTGCGTCGTGCGCTGGCCGCGAAGAGCCTCTCGGAAGCGCTTCGGCTACGGGAGCCGGACCGCTTCTTCACCGCGGGCCTTTTCCTGGAAATCGGCTCGATCGTATCGGAAGCGCAAGCGTCCGTGGAGGCGGCCCATGCCCCCGCCATGCATCGTCCGACCGTCGAGCGTGCGACCATCGGCCAAGATCACACGCAAAGCGGGGTGGTGGTCGCGAAGCACTACCGCTTGCCTGACGCGACCGTCGAAGCGATCGCCAAGCATCACGACGCTGGCTGCCCTGACGGCGAGGTGCCTGGCGTCTGCTGGCTGGCGGAGAAGATCGCCGCGGTCTTCGAAGGCGGACCGGCCGAGCCGCTCAAGGAAGCGGCGTACGCGGCCGGCGAGGCGCTTGGCGCGTCCCGCGACGTCATCGACGCGGTGGTGGCGTCCCTTCCGAAGCACGTGACGGAGGCTGCGGCGGCGTTCGAGCGCAATGTTGAAGAGCAGCTCGACTACGAGGACCTGCGTGAACGGGCGAGCGAAGCCCTCGCCGAGCTCAACGTTCAATACGACGGCATGGTCCGCCAGCTCGAAGCGCTGCTCAGCGAGAAGGAAGCACTGCAAGCGCGCCTTATCGAGGCAAACGAAACGCTAGCGCGTCAAGCCACGACGGATGAACTGACGGGCCTGACCAATAAGCGCGGCCTCGAAACGGCGCTGATCCGTGATCTCTCGAGAGCCGGACGTGACGGCTCGCCGCTGAGCCTCGTCGTGCTCGACATCGACCACTTCAAGAAGTTCAACGACACTTGGGGCCACGCGGTCGGCGACGAGGTGCTTCGCGTCGTCGGTCAGGTGCTGCAAGCAGGCGTACGCATCGGGGACGTTCCCGCGCGCTACGGTGGCGAGGAGTTCGTGGTCGTACTTCCGCTCACGGGCAAGCACGGTGCACGCCGCGTAGCCGAGCGTCTTCGACTCGATCTCGAAGCCGCGTCCGTGAAGGGACCGAAGGGCGAGCTGAAGGTCACCGCGAGCTTCGGCATCGCCACGGCCCTTAGCGCCGGCGACACGACGCCCGAAGAGCTTTTTGTACGCGCCGACGAAGCGCTCTACGCCGCGAAGCGGGCCGGGCGAAACCGCGTCGAAATCGCCGCGTAGTGTTCGTTTAGAACGCCGCTCCCCGGCCAGCTCTTCCTTGAATGGCCTACGGCCCGTCCTGCGCTGTCGCCGAAGGAGGACCGGCCCATCCTCGACGATCCCCCGAATCGCGGTCGATTCTTTAGTAAGTCGTGCCGCGCGTGACGAGATTGCCGCTCACGCCGCAGATCGATCCGTCTTCCATGTTCTGCAGCTTCACGTCGCGAAACACGAGGTCGGACTGACCGGTTGCGGCGTTGAAGGAGCGGGCTTCGATGACGCCGCTTATCGGATCGGCGCCGCCGCTCAGAACGGCGGCCGTATCCTGGGCGACGCTCATCCACATGCGATCGCCGGCCAGAACGTTGATGAGACTCTGCTGGTTCATCATTTGACGCGAGTTCACAGCGTGAACGCCCGCGCCCGGGAGCTTCACGGTGATCGAGCCCGTGAGGCCGGTGCTGACGGACGAGACAACGATGGCGCCGCTGCCCACGGAGACGATCGAGTTTGCCTGGAACACGGGCGCGCAGCTCCCGGAAAACTGGAGTGCAACATCCGCCTGGCCGCCAGGCGCCAGAGCGCCGCCCGCGGGCGCGATGGGCGAGCCGCCGCCGGGGATCGGCGTCGGCGCGTCCGGTCCGCTTCGCAGCGCGAAGAAGACGATCAGGGCTACAAGCGATAGGCCGCCCAAGCCAACGAGCGCCGCCAGCGCGCGCCAACTTTGGGCGCCTTCCCTCGAGTCTTGCGCATGGCCTCCAGGGGCGGGGATGGGACCGGTTCCTCCCATCCCTCCCGTCTGCCCTATCGGTCCGGTCTGCGCGCCCATCGGTCCGGTCTGCGCGCCCATCGGTCCGGTCTGCGGCGGCGTCGGCGCGCCAAAGCCGCTTGAGGGGGCGCCCGTCGGTGCGCCGCCCCAGGCGACGGCGGATGCCGCGGGCATCGGCCCCGTTTGGTCTGCCGTAGCGAGGCCGGGACGAACCCGCTGCAGTTCGGCGATAAGCTCGCGCATGGTCGTGTAGCGCTGCGCGCGATTCGGATGCATTGAGCGCTCAACCACCTGAACGAGCGGATCCGGCAGCCAGGGCGCGGCGGTTTTGAGCGGACGAAACTGACCGCCGACGATCTGCTGCACCAGCACGAAGAACGTGTCCGCGTCGTACGGACTCGCGCCAGACAAAGTCTCATAGAGGACCACACCCATTGCATAGACGTCGAAGGCGGCGTCCGGCTCGGTACGGCCGTCGAGCTGCTCCGGCGACATGTAGAGCGGTGTGCCCATGATGGCGCCGGTCTGCGTGAGCTTCTGACCGCCGCCTGTTTCGTCAAAGAGTTTTGAAATGCCGAAGTCGAGCACCTTCGGCGGGCGCGGCGTTCCGTCCTTGCCCTGGCAAAGGAAGATGTTGTCGGGCTTCAGATCGCGGTGAATGATCCCTTCGCCGTGCGCTTCCTGAATGCCCTGGCAAGCGGCGAGCACGATGTCCACGGCTTCGGCGGGCGGCAGGCGACCGCGCCGCGCGAGGCACTCGCCGAGCGATTCGCCCCGCAGGCGCTCCATGACCAAGAAGGGCGCTTCGCCATCTTGGCCCACGTCGAGGATTTGAATGACGTTCGGGTGTTCGATACGGGCCGTCGTGCGCGCTTCGGCAAGAAAGCGCGCGAGCGCCTCCTTCGATTTCGCCATGGCGGGCAGCATCCATTTGATCGCCACAGGTCGACCGGTGGCGCCGTTCGTCGCCGCAAACACCGCGCCCATACCGCCTTCGCCGAGCAGTGAATCGATCTTGTAGCGACCGCCCACAAAGTCGCCGGGTTGGGGCAAATCTCCCATCGGGCGCAGCTTACCTCATTTCGGCGGGCCGTCTTTGGCAGGTCTCTCGCCGCGGGCCCTCACGTCGTTCGCGACGTTGCGCATTCGCTGCGCCCTTGCCTTCGGTGGGCGTCGAACGTACCAAACGACCATGGGCGGGTGGCTGTAGTGCGCGTTCGCATGCTGGCGAACCTCTGCGGCTCGTGGAGCCTTTTCCCATGAGTCGACCGGGCGAAGCTCGGTGCGGAGTGGGCAAGGCCCTGCTCGCAACGTTTCAGCGGCTGCACCCAACACGCGTCTCAGCGCTCTCCGCCGAGCTCAGCGACGAGACGCGCGCTAGCTTCGAAGGTCGCAGCGCGCTTCGATGGATTCCGATGGCCCATCACATGGAGCTGAGCGACGCGATTCGGCGAGCCCTGGGCCTGGGCGAACCGAACATCGAATTCTGGCAGCAGGGCTGGCTGAGCGCGATGGACCGCCCATTCCTCGTGGGCATTGCGCGCGCGGCGTTACGGCTCGACTCGGCGCCGACGCGTTCCCTCCTGCGGCACGCGCCTCTGACCACCCGACAAGCCTTTCGCAATATCGGCACGATGGAAACGCGCCTTCTTCCCGAGGACGAGCCGGGCCTGGGGTTTTGGACCGTGCGCGGGTTTCCGTCCCGTCACTACACGATGGATTGCTTCATCGAGGGCTGCCGTGGCGGCCTTCAGGGGGCGGCCATTCTCGCCAGGCAGCGTGTGCGCACGACCCTGACGTACGTAGACCATAACGCCGGCGACTTTGAGATTCGCATCGACCTGGAGTAGCGAGCGCCTTGTGGCGCGGGGCAACGGAGTCCGTTGCTCAACGCGGCGCCAACTTGGCTTCTTGCATCAGCCTGCGGGCTTGAACTCGAGGCTCACGCCGTTGATGCAATAGCGCCGGCCGGTCGGGGGCGGGCCGTCGCGAAAGACATGACCCATATGACCGCCACAGCGCGCGCAGTGCACCTCCGTACGGCTCATCGAAAAGCTGCGGTCGATGCGCGTATCGATGCGTCCTTCGATCGGGCGCGTGAAGCTTGGCCAGCCGGTGCCCGAATCAAACTTGTCCGCACTGCGAAAGAGCGGCGCGCCGCACCCGGCGCAGTGAAACGTACCCCGTCGATGTTCGCGGTTGAGCGGACTGGTTCCCGCGCGCTCCGTACCTTCTTCACGCAGGATGCGAAACTGCTCGCGCGTCAGCCGCTCCATCCATTCATCGGGGGTCAGTTCGAGCGTGTCGCCGACGGTAGGAAGCGGTTCGCTCGCGCGAGAGATCGGTTCGGCGGGGCCAGGCCAGGCGCCAGCCCGATGACTTCGCTGAGCTCGGGCGTCGCCACAGGCGAGGATGGGTCCCGCGCTCAGGGCGAGACCAAGTTGGGCGATGAAAGTGCGTCGAGAGTGGCCGTCCATATGTCTTCAACGCTTGGTACGGCGAGGTCGTTACGCCAGATCTTAAAATGACGCGCCCAAAGGCGCGTCATCCCGTGCCCGTGCCCGTACCCGTGCCCGTGCGCTCGTGCCCCTGCGCCAACGCCCATGCCCTTCATGTTCGCCACCACTCTACGCTTAAAAAAGAGCCCCAAAAACCCCTAAAAATAGACGGGTGCGGGCACGCGCAGAGGCAACGGCAAGGACGATTTGTCACCGTGTGACAAACCGTGCCAGAGCCCTCCTTGACGCCTCCATTTCCCGCTCTCATACTCCGGCGCCTTCAACCCGAAGGTGCACGTTTCGGCCCGCCACCGGCCGGGGCGCAAGTTTAGGAGAACACGATGGCCATGAACCAAGACCGCAAAGCGGAAATCATCGAGGCGTTTAAGCAGCACGAAGGCGACACGGGTTCGCCAGAGGTGCAGATTGCCCTTCTTACGGAGCGCATCATCTACCTTACGGAGCACTTCAAGACGCACAAGAAGGACCACCACTCTCGGCGCGGCCTTCTGAAGCTTGTCAGCCGTCGTCGTCGTCTTCTCGACTACGTGCGCGGCAAGGACGTCGAGCGCTACCGGAAAATCATCACGGCCCTCGGCATTCGTAAGTGAGCCTTCACGGCGGCAGGGATTCCTGCCGCCGTTTTTTGTTCTTTGGGCGACTGCGGGCCCGAACCAATCGCAGCCAGTTTGACAACAACGCACGAGGCGCGGCCGTTCGCTCTTCGTTTCGGTTCGTCGAGGACCCTTCGACGCACCGAACCGAGGATCGAGCAGGCGCCATCGTCGCGACTGCCGAGACTTCGCTCGGGGCGCGGCGCGTGCACTTGGCGGCGTAAAGCCGTCAGTGGAGATCCCATGATCATTCGTGAATCCGTCAAGGTGGGCGACCACCTCATCACCCTTGAGACGGGCCGCATCGCCAAGCAGGCCGGCGGCTCCGTGCTCGTGACGTGCGGCGAGACCGTCGTGCTCGTCACCGTGTGCGGCAGCAAGGAAGGCCGTCCCGGCCAAAGCTTTCTTCCGCTCACCGTCGACTACGTCGAGAAGACCTACGCCGCGGGTAAGATCCCCGGCGGTTTCTTCAAGCGCGAAGGCCGCCTTCGCGAGCACGAGGTGCTCACTTCGCGCCTCATCGACCGTCCCTGCCGTCCGCTCTTCCCGGACTTCTGGCGCGGCGAGATCCAGGTCATCGCCACGGTGATGAGCTCGGACAACCAAAACGCCGCCGACGTGCTGGCGATGTGCGGCGCTTCGGCGGCCCTCATGCTTTGCCAAACGCCCTTCGCCGGCCCCATCGCTGGCGTTCGTGTCGGCCGCATCGATGGCAAGTTCGTTGCCAACCCAACGTACGAGCAGCTGGAAAACTCGGACCTCGAGCTCCTTATCGCCGCGAGCAAGGACGCCATCGTCATGGTCGAAGGCGAAGCCGAGGAGGTCGTCGAAAAGGACCTGCTCGACGCCATCATGTTCGGCCACGAGGCCGTGCAGGGCATCCTCGAGCTTCAGCTTCAGATGCAGGAAGCCGCCGGCAAGCCCAAGTGGGAGTACGTGGCGCCGTCGCGTGACGAAGCCATCGACGCCGCCGTCGCCGAGGTCGCGCTCAGCGCGATCCGCGAGGCCTGCAACGAGGCGGAGAAGCACCCCCGCTACGCGAAGTTCGACGCCGCCAAGAAGGCCGCGAAGGAAGCGCTCGCGGACCGTTTTGAAGGCCAGGAAGGCGACATCAGCGCAGCCTTCGGCGACCTGAAGTTCAACACGATGCGCGGCCAGGTGCTCGATGAGAAGCGCCGCGTGGACGGTCGTGACTTCACGACCGTGCGGCCCATCGCCATCGAGGCGGGCCTCCTTCCCCGCGTGCACGGCTCGTCGCTCTTCACGCGCGGCGAGACCCAGGCCATCGTCACGGCGACGCTTGGCACCACGGCCGACGAGCAGAAGATCGACGGCCTGCTCGACCCGACGTGGAAGGGCTTCATGCTTCACTACAACTTCCCTCCCTACTCGGTGGGCGAGACGAAGTTCCTCCGCGGCCCCGGCCGTCGTGAAATCGGCCACGGCAACCTTGCTGAGCGCGCCCTCAAGGGTCTGATTCCCGACAAGGAAGCGTTCCCCTACACGATTCGCATCGTCTCGGAGATCACCGAGTCGAACGGTTCGTCCTCGATGGCCAGCGTCTGCGGCGGAAGCCTCGCGATGATGGACGCGGGCGTTCCCTTTGCGAAGCCCGTGGCCGGTGTGGCGATGGGTCTGATCAAGGAGGGCGAGAAGTACGCCATCCTCACGGACATCCTGGGCGACGAGGATCACCTCGGCGACATGGACTTCAAGGTCTGCGGCACCGACAAGGGCATCACGGCCATTCAGATGGACATCAAGA
>JBCCRV010000243.1:0-9658 GCA_039201085.1 Myxococcota bacterium
GCGAGACCCGCGCTACGCACGCCACTGGATCGTGCCCGAAATCGGCGACGAAGGTCAGCAAAAGCTGGAAGCCCTGCGTTTGCCCGAGCCGACTAGCGCGAGCGAAGCGGTGGCATCCGATTACCTGCGTCGCTCGGGTGCGGTCTCAAGCCCGATCCCCGATTTTGCGCAGTGGCCGCGCGTGGAGTCCCGTATCGAGTCCGATCTGCAGGGCGGCGCCGACGCCCTTATCGACGGCGCCTTCATCGCGTTGGAGGTGCTCCGTCGCGCCCTTGGCCATCAGGCCAAGCCGGTGATCGACGCTCGAGAGACGGAGCGATGAGTCACCCCCAGTTTCCCGACGCGCCCTGGGTCCGTCACGACCTTCAGCTCTCGAGCGAACTGCTCGCCGCCGTGGAGTCGCACGCTTTAGCGACCTACCCAAGCGAGTGCTGTGGATTCCTGCGCGGGCCCGCGGCAGACGTCGGGCGCGTCGACGAGCGAATCCCGTTGGAAAACCAGGCGGACCGCTACCACACGATGGACCCGGAGACTTTTCCGCGAACGTCCCGTACGTACTTCAAAATCAATGAAATGAAAGCGGCACGGCTCGTGGACGAATCCAGCGCCGCGGGGACGCCGATTAAAGTGCTCTACCACTCGCACTGCGATGCTGGCGCCTACTTCTCAGCCGAAGACGCGTCGACCTTTAGCCAAAACCAAACGCTGATGTGGCCCTTCGCCTTTCTCGTCGTCAGTGTGGAAGACGGCCAAGTTACGGACCGCAAGCTCTGGTGCCATGTGCCCGGCACGGACGATTTCGAAGAGAAGTCGATCGGGACGCTCTGAGCGCCCCTGCCGCCCGCGAAGCCGAACTCCTCGGCGCGAAACCGTTTACATTAGGCGCGCTCCGACGACACGCGCCTGCATCATAGCTCCGCGATCCAGTTGCCTGCCCACCACAGCCACGGCCGCGGCCGAACCGCGCGGAACCCGCCGAGGGGCGCATGCGCTTAACCACATCGGCGGACGCTCCCGAAGGAACGTCCGCACGGGACACAGAACGCGCCGTCTAGACTTGCTCGCCGGCCTTGCGCTTCGACGCGCGGAGACGGGCCTTCTTGCCCCGAAGATCGCGGAGATAGTAGAGACGGGCTTGGCGGACGTGTCCGCGCGCCGTGATTTCAATCTTCTCGATGCGCGGCGAGTGCGTCGGGAAGATACGTTCGACCCCCACACCGTACGAGACCTTGCGCACCGTGAAGTTGGCCCCCACGCCGCCGCGGGTGCGGCGGATGATGACGCCCTGAAACACCTGCACGCGCTCCTTCTCGCCCTCGCGAATACGGAAGTGCACCTTGACGGTGTCGCCGACGCGGAAATCAGGGGTTTCGCGGAGGTGGGCCTTTTCGATGGCCGCGATTTGGGGAACGGTGTGACTCATGGGATCAGCTTCGCAAAAAGGACGGGTCTGGTAGCACGCGTCCCCGGGCCTGTCCACGAACAAAGAGCGCGATTCTCACCCGAGCAGCCGGTCGAGTACGATGGCGAAGGCGGCGCGCACGCTTAGATGGTTGAAGGGCGCCCCACCCCGCCCGGCGATGGGCTCAAGCAGGCGGTCCGCGCGGTCGAGGGCGGCATCGGCCAGTCCGTAGCCCGTTCCAAAAAGCAGGAGCACCGGCGGTCCGTCCGTGTCCAGCCGCGCCCGCTCCTCCCCAACGGTCGTCAGCTCGCGTCCCGTCGAGCGTGCCGCCGTGGCAACAAGCTCGGGCGCGCCGGCCTCGGACTTAATCGAATCGACCGCAGCTTCTAGCGACTCGGCCACGCGAATGCGTTCCATCGCTGGCGTGCGCTGAGGAATGCGCGCCCTTCCGCCGGTCCAGTGGTGAACGATCCGCTCCGTAATGGCCCGCTGGGCGCTGATGGGGGTCACGACGAAATACGCGCGCAGGTCGAAGGTGCGTGCGCTCCGCGCGAGGTCATGCACGTCGAGGTTCGTCACCGCCGTGGTGATCGTCTCACCGGTGCGGTCCTTCACCGGATGATGGATGAGCGCACAGTAGACCGATCTCATGACGGCTCCCGATCGAGCTCTTCCAACAGCGCCTGGTCCTCGGCGCTGAGTTCGGCCCGCGCCAAGAGCTCAGGGCGCCGCTCGCGCGTCCGACGTAGCGACTCACGCCGACGCCAGCGGCGAATCGCCGCATGATGGCCGCTGAGCAATACATCCGGTACGCGTTCGCCGCGAAACTCCGCAGGCCGCGTGTACTGCGGGTGTTCAAGGAGCCCAGCGGCAAACGACTCCTCGTCGGCGGACGCCGCGTTGCCGAGCACACCAGGTATCAAGCGCACGGTGGCTTCGATCATCGTCAGGGCCGCCGATTCGCCGCCCAAAAGCACGAAGTCGCCCAGCGAGAGCTCGTCGTGAACGTGACCCCGAATGCGTTCATCGAAGCCCTCGTAGCGCCCGCATACGAAGGTCAGGGCGCGTTCGGCGGCAAGATCCTCGGCAACGCGCTGCGTGAACGGACGCCCCTGCGGCGTCACGAGAATTCGGCGGCTCGGTTCGCCACGGCGTTCATCGAGCGCTTCGAGCGAAGCAATGATCGGCCCCGGCGAAAGCACCATGCCCGCCCCCCCGCCGTAGGGCGCGTCGTCCACGCTTCGGTGGCGGTCGCGCGTAAACTCGCGGGGGCTCAGCGCGCTGATGCGCAGAAGCCCTGAGTCGATCGCCTTAGCGAGCAGCCCGTAGCGAAGGTGCTCACTCACTTCGGGAAAGAGCGTGACCAGCTCCACGCGCATGATCATCCGCTCCGCTCGGGAAGGTCGTCCCACTCGCGCACGACCACGGCATCGCCGACGTCGCGAAGCCAGGGTCGCTGAAGGGGCACCTCGCGAATGCCGCCTTCCGTTCCGCGGACTTCCAAGCAGTCCACGGCTGGATAGTTCAGTACGCGAAGCGCCTCGCCCAGCACCTGACCGCTTTCGTCGACGACGCGCATCCCGGGCAAGTCCGCGTAGTAGTACTCGTCTTGCTTTAGGTCCGGAAGCGCTTCCCGGGGCACGAACACTTCGGCGCCGCGCAGGGCGTCCGCTTTGTCGTGACCCGCCACGCCTTCGAGGTTGAGAATGACGAACTTCGGACCCACTGAAGCCGAGCGAACCGCCAGGGCCTGCGTCTGCGAACCCTGAACGACGAACACCTCGATGAGGTTCTTCCAAAGCTTTGAGTCACGGTTATACGGGTACACGCGAACTTGGCCCCGCACGCCGTGGGGGCGTGTGACCTTGCCCAGCGCGACCGCGTCGGACGGAGCCGAAGTCACGAAGGAAGTGATTTCCGAACCGCGCCCCGCGGATCTCGGGGCTCCTTCGTTCCCTCGCAAGGCGCGCCGACTGCCCGACCGCGTCTCAAGGCGCGCCAACGCCGCGAGGCGGACGATCCCCGGGAGGCGCGACGGCGAAGCTTTGCAACCACGGCTACTCCAGGATGTCGAGCACGGCGCGCTTTCGGCCGCGTGCGGACATGGATGATAGCAGCGTGCGCATCGCGCGCGCGGTGCGGCCTTCCTTGCCGATGACCTTGCCAAGGTCTTCTTGGGCCACGGTCAGCTCAAACACCCATGCGCGGTCTTCTTCGACCACCTGCACGTCGACCTGATCCGGCTCGTCCACAAGGGCCTTCGCCAGAAAGACGACGAGCTCCTTCATCGCCTCCATCAGGCGCTCGCGACGGTCTTCGCGTGCTGCTTCGCGACCTTCGAAACGCGGTCGCTGACCTGGGCGCCAACGCCCGTCCAGTACGCCAGGCGGTCGTGGTCGACGCGCGCTTCCTCGATGGGGCGACTCGGATCGTAGATGCCGATCTGCTCGATAAAGCTGCCGTCCCGCGCGTTTTCCTTGGGCGTGACGACGATGTGATAAAAGGGGCGCTTCTTCGAACCAGCGCGGGCGAGTCGGACCTTGACCATGATGCTGTTTTTCTCGTTGGGGGCGCGTCGCTCGCAGGCGTCGCAAAAATTGGGCGCAAAAACGCGCACATTTTCCGGAAGGCGCGGAAGCTAGCCCTGCGACCGGACGGCGTCAAGGCGCCTGCGTCCCGGGACCGATCCGTGGCGAATCGGGTCGTTGCGATTGTTCCCCTTCCCGTGGCGGCCCCGACCAAGACTGGTCATGGTTTGGCCATGGACGGGCGATGGATACTCCTGTGCATGTCGGTGATCGCAGGATGCGATGGATGCGAGTCCACGCCCCCCCAGCCCTTGGCGCCGACGCCCGACCTGCGCATCGTCGCCGTCACCGACCTGCAGGGTACCCTCGAGCCCTGCGGATGCACGTCGAACTCGCTAGGCGGCATCGACCGCCTCGTTCAGGCCGTCGAAAACGCCCGGGGCGACGTTCCCACGGTGTTTGTCGCCGCCGGCGACCTTCTTGCTGGCGGCCCGTCCCATGGCGGGCCAGAGGCGGAGGCGCAAGAGCGCTGGCGCGCCGAGACCATGGCGGCGGTTCTCGATGATGCCGAGCTGCGCGCGGCCGTCGGAGGCCCATCGGACGAGGCGCTTTCCCTCGAAGCGCTCGATGCCGGCCTCTACGGCAGCGGCGAATCGCTGACGCTCGACGTCGGGCCGAAGGTGGCGCTGCTGGCGGTTCGCGAGCTCGCGGACCTCGAAACGCTGGAAACGCGCGCCCGCGCCGCCCGGTCCGACGGCGCCGAACTTGTCATCGCGCTCACGAACTTACCCCGTCGCGCGCAGCGCGGCGTGGCCATCGAGGGCGTCGACTTCGTGGTCCAGGGTGGTCTCGACAGTGAGCGCGCCCTTCCACCCACGGAGGCGTCGCCCGCGTGGCTCCTACATGCTGGCCGCCAAGGTCAGGGTGTGCTGGTGCTCGATCTCTTCTTGGACGGCCGCTCGGGCGCCTTCGTCGACGTGAGCGAGTGGAGCCTCGAGGTGGCGCGAAGCAGCCTTGTAGCATCGATTCAAGAGCTCGAAGCACGCCTCGAAGGCTGGCGGGCCGAAGGCCGCACGGAGGACGAGCTCGCCTCGCAGGCGGGCCGGCTTCGCGCGATGCAGGCGGAACTCGAAGCTCTCGCGCCGCCAGAGCTTCCGGCCGGCGCACGTGGATTCTCCGCGCATCTCATTGCCCTCGACCGGCAGCAGCCGCGCAATGGCGAGGTTGCGGAACGCCTTGGCGCGCTGGACCGACGCATCAACGATTTTAACGAGACCACGTACGCCGATCGTCGGCCGCCCGAACCGGAAGAAGGACAGGCCCATTACGTCGGCAGCGATGCATGCGCGTCTTGCCATTCGGCTGCCCACGCCTGGTGGCTCGGTCACGCGCACGGGCGCGCGTACGCCACCCTTCAGGGCTTGAACAAGGAGTTCCATTTGGAGTGCGTAGGCTGCCACGTGACAGGCTACGAACGCCCCGGCGGTTCGACGGTCACGCAACTGCTCGACGGGGCGTTACGAAACGTCGGCTGCGAAAACTGCCACGGCGCAGGCAGCGCCCACATTGAAAGCCCCCTCGAGGCGAGCCTTCCTGCTGAGACGCCCGAATCGGTCTGCGTCAGCTGCCACAACGAACAGCACTCGGACCTCTTCAACTACGAGGTCTACGTGCGAACGCTTCGCGTACGTGGCCACGGCCTGCCGGAGTAGGCCTTTCAGCTAGGCGCGCCATCCGTCGCCGAGGCGGGTTAGGCTTGGCGCATGACGCCGTCCCCGTTTGCTCTCGGCCCTCTCCTCGTCCTCTGGCTCGCCGCCTGCGCCGGCGCCCAACCGAGCGGACAGCGGGGCGAGACCTTCGAAGGCCGCGTTTCGTACTACTCGGACCGGCTGGCGGGCCGAAGCACGGCGAGCGGTGAGCCGTACCGGCCCGAGCTCTTTACGGCCGCCAGTCCGTCGTTGCCCTTCGGCACCCGCCTACGGGTGACGCGCCTCTCGCCGTCGGGGGAAGCCATGGCGAGCGTCGAAGTGCGGGTCAACGATCGCGGTCCGAACGGCGGCCGCGGTCGCATTCTCGATCTCAGCCGCGCAGCCGCCGAAGCCCTGGACATGATTCGAGCGGGCGTCGTCACGGTGCGAGTCGAAGTGCTAGGGCGCTAAAGAACCGGCGCGAGCCTGGGCTGAACTTGCCTACGATGTCGCGCCCTCATTCGTATGCTGGCCCCAAAAGCCTGGGTGCTTCTTCACGACTACGTCGCCGTAGACCCGAACCTGGCAGGCAAGGCGGAGCCCCCGTTCCGGTCGATGGGGCGGAAAGGAGAGGCGCCATCGCTCGCGCCCGCCAGGCTCGGCCGGACGCACATCGCCCTGCACCTCCACGGCGCACGTTCCGCACGTGCCCATTCCGTAGCAGCAAACGACCTTGGCCGCGCCGTTGTGCGGCCGCCGGCCGAGTTTGATGAGCGCCCGCCGCAGGTTGAACCCTTCGGGCACCGCAAGCTCTTCACCCTCGAACGTCACCGTCGGCATGGGCGGGTTCTAGGAGCGCTAACGCGCGGTGCCCATGCATTCGCGGGGATGAAAATCTGCTGGTTCGACGCGCCAAGTGGCGCATATCTAGGCGAGTGACACCCTTAGTGGCGGTTCATGGCATCAGCACCGTCGCTATGACAGCGGTGATATGGTTCGTGCAGCTCGTGCACTATCCGCTCTTCGCGCGCGTGGGCGACGGGGCCTTTAACGCCTACGAAGCCGAGCACGTGACACGCATCACGTGGATCGTGATGCCGCTCATGCTTGCCGAGCTCGTTAGCGCGGGCCTGCTTGTGCTTCGGGAGCCGAGTCCTTGGGCTCTAAGCGGCGCGGCCCTCGTCGGTGTGATTTGGCTTTCCACGGCCCTGCTTCAAGTTCCCCTGCACGGCGCGCTGCAGAGCGGCTTTGATGCGGATGTACACACGCGCCTTGTCCGCTCGAACTGGGTGCGCACGTTCGCTTGGAGCTTGCGCTTCTTGCTCCTCTTCGCGCCCTGGGTCGGCGGCGCTTTTCGACCCGCCTAGCCCGGAAAAGTCATCAGCCGGCGCGATGATCGCGCAAGTCCTGGACTTCACAGAGCTTTCGCGAAGAGCGACGAATACACACTGTATTTTAGCGATGAGCGGGAGTGCTGTGATGTTCAGGAAATGCGCGAGGGCGCGTCGGATGGTGACTTTTCCGGGCTAGATGAAACCCCTCCATCTCCGACGCAGCGTTGCACGCCTCGATGAGCTGCTGATGGTTCCCCGTCGAACGAGCAATGGTGCGTCCTGCGGACTCGCGAAGCTAAGAAAAGTCGAGCAGGTAGTCGATGTCGCAGATCGAGTAGGTGCGCACTTTTACTCGGCAGTCCACACCGAACGCGCGAGCGGGACCTTGAAAGATCCCCACGGTGTAACAGTCGGGAAAGTCCCAGGTGTTACGGATGCGTATGACCATCCGTGACTCGTCGATCGCCTCGGTCTCCACGTTGGGCGCACTGTTGGCCACGCCGATGATCCGAGGCGCCATGCCGTAAAGCGCCCTCAGGTCGCGCCCGGCCATCGCAAACATGACCTTGCCGATTCGCGACGCGCCGAATGCCTCGTATGCGCGCAGCCCCAGTCGGTGTAGAGCCTCTCGTTTCGGCTGCCGAGGAAACGCTTCCCGCGACGCGTAGAGCAGCACCTCCATCCACTCTCGAAGCGGATAATCCTTGAAGGCGATATACCGGGGCCGCGCGCTGGGACCGAGCTGCTCCCGACCGACCAACTTTGCGAGATCGTTGAAGAGCACGCCCTTCATCGTCGCCGACGAGGGCGCCTGAGCGAGGTACTCCTGGGGCCGAAAACCCACGTCGCTCATGTCTGGCGTCACGAAGTTGTCGAGGTTCATCGGCAGCGCGTTGGTGGTCGCGGGTGGGTGCGCATCTTGGACAAAGTACGAAGCCCCCGCCCCTACCGAACTTAACTTCTGCCTGCCGGAACGACGTACAGCAAGATTTACGCAGCACGCTGAGAAAAAGTTCGAGCTTTTCTCGCCGCCCTCACGGCTCGGCGCGTAAAAGGGCTGACGGCCGGACTAAAAGCTCCCGGGATTGTCGTCCAGGGCCATCAGGAAGGCGACCAGGTCCGCCTGCTCCTGGGACGTGAAGCCCGTCGTGCTGTCGACCCAGAAGTTGTGGCCGATGCCCTCGAGGTTCTGGTTTGGCGCCACACCGGCTGCATTGGCCGCGACGACGGCGCTCCGGAGGTTCGAGTCCACCATCGCATGCAGACTGCCCGCGGCGTCGAGGGGGCGGAACGCGAAGAGCGTGCCGGGAATACCAAGACCCGTTGGATCGACAATCGAATAGGAACCGTCTGAGTGGTAGTCGAGGGTGCCTTCGGCCACGCCCACACCACCGTCATGCATGTAGGGCGCGGTGATATAGACGCCGCGAAGCGTCAGGGTCTTGTAGCCACCATCGCGCGTCACGAAGGGCAGGCGATGGGGATCGTCCGTGACGTGGTCGAAGGGCACGTCGAGCACGCGTGCGCCGTCCCGAATAGGTACACGCTCGTCGAAGGCGTAGAGCTGCGGCGGTACGAGCACCCCATCCAAAGGAAGGCGCGACTCGGCGCGCCCCGCGTTGGCCCCGATCAGCGAGTTCGGATGGACCTGGTTGTCGTTGAAGAAGGGACCGCTGTGGCAACTCACGCAGCCCGCGCGAATGAAGACGTCCGCGCCCCGGTCCACGGCCCCGCTCGCGAGCGCCGCCTGGTTTTCCGGCGAGCGGTTCGCCGGTGGATCGAGGCTGTTCTGGTAAACGCTCATCGCGTTTGCGGCTTCGAGGAAGTCGCCGGACCCCAAGTCGAAGCGTCCGGAGTCTGGGCTCCAAATGAGACCGTTGAAGGTGAAGAGCGTGGGGGCCACGTCGGGGAACGTGCCCACGCCGGGCGCCACGACTTGGTCTTCGAGTTCGCCGTCGGTTGGGTCAGGGATCTGCTGGCGGAGCCATTCACTCGGCCGAACGGGCGGACCGTCGGGTAGGCTCAGGCTCGGATCCGCCGTCGCCTGCAGGAGAATGCCCAGGTAGTACTCCTTGTCCACGTCGAGGAGCTCGCCCTCAAAGGGTGTCGCAATGATGTTGATCTCCGAGCTGTGAACGCTGTTGTTCACGCCCGTGAGGCCGCCAAAGGGACCTATCGCAACCGCACCCTCGAATAGATAAGGACCAATTCCTCGAGTCCAAATCGCGGGAATTTGCGTGGTGTTGCTAATGCGATCGAGCGAACTTTCGAAGTGGCCGGGCGGCACCTGCAAAATGAGATCATCAATGGCTGCTTCCACTAAATGCGGAGCGGGGAGCTCCACCTCGTTGCCCTCGCTGTCGATGATGATGCGGCCCGTGCCGTCGAAGAGCGCAGGGTCCAGCAAGTCGATTCCTAGGCGACCCACAACGGACGCGGTGTTGGGTGCAATTGCGACGAGAGCGGCCGCGTTCACATCGCCGTTCGGAACGCCGTCCACGGCCCGACCGGTCTGCATATCGACGCGGGCGTGGCAGATGGCGCAGGTGATATTCCCGTCAATGCGTAGGCCCACGGGAAGCAGGCCGCCCGCTTCCACGTCGAGACCGGTTTCGAGCGTGTCGCCAGCGTTTAGCGTGGTGCTTCCGATCTGAATGTCCTTGAAGAGCGTGATCTCCAGGTTGTTCGTCGGCTGACCGCCCAGAC
>JBCCRV010000244.1:0-9629 GCA_039201085.1 Myxococcota bacterium
AATCGCGGCGGCGCCGCGCCCGCCCGAGCCGGCGCCGGAGCCCGTCGCGGCGCCCGTGGCGCGCGCGCCCGAGCCGGAGCCCGTTCAACCGGCGCAGGCCGAACCGGAGCTGCCGAAGGCCGCGGAGCCTGAGCCGCAGTCCGCACCCGAGCCGGCAGTGGCCGCGCCGGAGCCGGAGGAGCGTCCAGCACCCGTGCGTCCCGCGCGACCGCAGGTGTCCACCCTCGTCGCGCCCGCACCGGAAGCTTCGAAGCCGGTGGAGCGAAGCAGCGAGCCGCCTCCGACGGAGGAGCGCTTCGGTCATGCGCCTCTGCCACCCGGCGTCACGAAGCGTGGCAACACGGCCGCGCCAAGCGCGGGCGCGCGCCTCTCGGAGGAGGAGCGTCAGCGCATCGTCGCCCAGCACGCCGCGCAGCGTCCGACGACCCGCCGGCGCGAGATTCGTGGTCGCGCTTCGATTGGCCCGGCGGCGCGTCCGCACGGCCGCGGCAAGCGCCGTAAGGATCCAAGCCGCAAGCCGCGCCAGACCGAGATCACGGTTCCGTCGGCGGCAAAGCGCAAGATTCGCATTGAAGACCAGGTCTCGCTTCAGCAGCTCGCGCAGCGAATGAGCCTCAAGGCCACGGACCTTCTGATGAAGCTCATGCAGATGGGCGTGGGTGGCGTGCACATCAACAGCACGCTCGATGCGGACACGGCCATTCTCATCGCCGATGAGTTTGGTTACGAAGTCGAGAACGTTGCACGATCGCAGGAAGAAATCGTCGGCGACGCCCGCGGCGAGTTCGAGAACCTCGAACAGGACCGGGAGATTCGTGCGCCGATCGTGACCATCATGGGTCACGTCGACCACGGCAAGACCTCGCTCCTCGACAAGATTCGCGAAGCGAACGTGGCTTCCGGCGAGGCCGGCGGCATCACGCAGCACATCAGCGCCTTCCGCGTGAACACGAAGAAGGGCGCCGTCGTCTTCCTCGATACGCCCGGTCACGAAGCCTTCACGGCGATGCGCGCCCGCGGCGCCCAGGCCACAGACGTGGTCATTCTTGTCGCCGCCGCCGACGACGGCGTCATGCCGCAGACCCGTGAGGCCGTGAGCCACTCGCAGGCCGCTGAGGTGCCCATTATCGTGGCGGTCAACAAGATCGACCGTCCCGACGCCAACGCTGACAAGGTGATGAACGAGCTCTCCGCGCTCGGTCTTCAGCCGGAAGCGTGGGGTGGCGACACGATGTATGTCCCGACGAGCGCGATCACGGGACAGGGCATCGACACGCTTCTCGACTCCGTGCTTCTGACGGCTGAGGTGCTCGAGCTCCAGTCGAACGACAAGATCCCCGCCGAAGGCGTGGTCCTGGAGGCCAAGGTGGACCGAGGTCGCGGCGTGGTGGCCAACGTGCTCGTGCGCGATGGTTCGCTCGCGACGGGTGATTTCGTGGTGGCGGGCTCCTCCTGGGGCCGCGTCAAGGCGATGACCGATGACCGCGGCAAGGTCATGAAGCAGGTCGGTCCAGCGACGCCCATCGAGCTACTCGGTCTAGCTTCGCTGCCCAGCGCCGGCGACAGCGTCTTCAAGGTGACAGACGCCAAGAAGGCGCAGGAAGTCGCCGCGGCAGCCGCCGAGAAGGCCAAGGGCCCGACGGTTCGCGGGCCTCGTGGACTCGAGGACTGGATGCTGCAGCAGAGCGGCGAGCTGAAAGAGCTCCAGCTCGTGGTCAAGGCGGATGTGCAGGGCTCGATCGAAGCCCTTCGTAAGTCGCTCGAAGACCTCTCCACCGAGAAGGTTCGTGTGAAGATCATTCACACGGGCGTCGGCGGCATTACCGAGAACGACGTGATGCTCGCCAGCGCGAGCGACGGCATCATCATCGGCTTCAACGTGCGTCCGCAGGGTAAAGCCTCGTCGACGGCGAAGAAGAACGGCATCGAGGTCCGTACGTACAACGTCATCTACGAGGCCCTCGACGATGTGAAGGACGCGATGGCGGGCCTTCTAGCGCCGAACCTTGTCGACAAGGACGTCGGCCAAGCCGAGGTGCGCGAGACGTTCACGATTCCAAAGATCGGAACGATTGCGGGATGCATGGTGCAGACCGGCAAGATCCTGCGAAACGGCAAAGCACGCCTCGTGCGCGACGGTATCGTCGTCTGGGACGGCGAAATGGGCTCGCTCCGGCGCTTCAAGGAGAACGTGGCCGAGGTGGCCGCGGGCTTCGAATGCGGCATCGGTCTAACGAACTTCAACGACATCAAGATCGGCGACATCATCGAGTGCTACGAGACCGAAGAGGTCGCGGCGACGCTCGAATAGCGTGGCTCGCATGAAAGTCGGCGTGCTTCAGGTCGTGCTTCAGCTTGGGGGGCTGCGTTCGCTGAAGGAGAAGCGAGGCGTTCTGCGCCCGCTGCTCGACGGCGCACGGGCGCGCTTCAACGCCGGCATCATCGAGTCTGCCTATCAAGATGACCTGCGCCGGGCCCAGCTTGCTGCGGTGGTCGCCAGTACGGAGGGCACCCACGCCAGTTCGATGCTGCAGAGCATCGCGGACTTCTTCGAAGAGCGCGCCACCGTGGTGGACGTGCGTACGGAAGTGCGCACGGCGGCGGGGGACGACGTGATTCAGGACGACCTGGCGAGCTGGAGCGACTTCTCGTGAGCGAGCGGGCCATTCGCGTGGGCGAGCAGCTGCGAAGCGACTTGATGAATCTCCTCTTGCGCGGGCGCTTGCGCGATCCGGCCGCAAAGGACGTGCTCATCACGGCCGTTCGCGTGAGCGCGGACCTCCAGCATGCACGCGTCTACGTACGCACGCTGCAGGAGTCGACGGCGCGAAAGCAGCAGCGTGTGGTTGCTGGGTTGGAGCGGGCCGCGGGCTTCCTTCGGCGGGAGCTCGGCCAGAACCTGAAGCTGCGCCGTACGCCCGAGCTGACCTTCGAATGGGACGACGCCGTCGACCGCGGCCTTCGGGTCGAGCGACTGCTCTCAGAGATCGCCGAGGAGGACGCGAGTCGCGCCTCAGCGCGCGCGAACTTGGATGTGGTCGGCGGCAGCGAGGAGCCCGGCTCATGATCGACGAGGCCATGACCGAACGCGTGATGGAGCTGGTGACGACGGGTCGACGCTTCCTCGTGGCCTGCCACCGCCGACCCGATGCGGACGCGGTGGGCTCGGCCCTCGGCTTCGCCGCCGTGCTCGAGGCCGTTGGCAAGGACGTCGTGGTGTATGTTCCCGACGAGCTGCCGCTCAATCTGCGTTTTCTCGCGTGCACGAAGATCGAGCGTTCGGTGACCGGCGCCGGCTTTGACGCGGTCTTTGTGATGGACACGGCGGCCAACGCGCTGCTTCCGGACGGCCTTCCGGACGTTCGCCCGCTCGTGATCGTGGACCACCACGCGGCCCACGACGACGTGGGCGACCTTGTGGTGCGCGACGTTGACGCGTGCGCTACGGCCGAAGTGGTGATGGACCTGGCCGAGCGGCTGGGCGTACGCCCCGTGCCCCCAGAGGCCGCTACGCCGCTCTACGCGGCCATCGTGGCCGACACGGGCGGCTTCCGGTACCCCTCTACGCGCGCCCGCGTGCTCCGCATGGGCGCGGAGCTCATCGATGGCGGCGCCGAACCCTGGGCCGTGGCGTACGAGCTTTTCGAGGGCTGGGAGCCGGCGCGAATGAAGCTCTTGGGGGCCGTGCTCGACACGCTGGAGATGCACGCCGACGGGCGCGTGGCGATGCTGCGCGTCTCCCGCGCCATGCTCGACGACTGCGAAGCGAAGGACGAGATGGTGGAAGGTCTCGTGAACTACGCGCGCATGCTTCGCGGTGTGGAGGCGGCGGGCCTCGTTTGGGAGTTCGCCGGAACCCGGGGCCTGGAGACGAAGGTCAGCTTGCGTTCGCGCGGCGAGCTCGACGTGTCGCGCGTCGCGGCGGATTTGGGCGGCGGCGGGCATCGAACGGCTGCCGGAGCGACGCTCGGCGATACGCTGGATGAAACGGCTGCGAAAGTGATCGCCGGCCTCGTCGCACTCGTCGATGGCCCGGCCGAGGCCGGCGTAGGTGGCGCACGACTTTGACGCCCGCGCCGAGCGGCATCGCCGTCGTCGACAAGCCGAAGGGCGTGACCTCACACGACGTGGTTCAGGGCGTTCGTCGCGTGCTGCGTACACGAAAGGTCGGCCACTGCGGCACCCTCGATCCGATGGCTACGGGCGTACTTGTGATCGCTGTGGGCCAAGGAACGAAGCTCGTTCCGTACCTGACGGCGACGGAAAAGGCGTACGAAGCCCGGCTCCAGCTGGGCGTGGGCACGGACAGCCTGGATGCAGACGGCACGGTGATCGAAGAGCGGGCCGTTCCCGAACTTACGAGGCCGCTGGTCGAAGCGCGTTTGCGCGCCTTCGTCGGCATCCAGCCTCAACGGGCGCCGCGCGTCTCGGCGTTGAGGGTGGATGGCGAACGGCTTCACAAAAAAGCGCGCCGCGGCGACGATTTTGAAGCGCCTTTGCGGCAGGTCGAGCTGAAGGAAGCTTCGCTCGACGGGCTAAGCGACGCTCAGGTCCATTTTCGTCTCGTGTGCGGCAAAGGGTTCTACGTACGCAGTCTCGGCCGCGACTTGGCGGCATCCTTGGGGACAGTCGGTCACCTTACGGCGCTTCGGCGCACGGCGAGCGGACCCTTTCGCGTCGAGGAGGCGCTGCCGGTCGAGGACCTGGGCCCCGAAACGCTCGTCCGCGTCATGGACGCGGCCACGCGCGTGCTACCGGTGCACGAGCTCAGCGCGGAGGACGCGCTGCACGTTCGCCACGGCCGGCCGATCGAGTGCGCACGTCAAGGCTTGGCGGCCCTCGTCTTTGAGGGTGAGCTCCTCGCCATCGGCGAAGGGGAGGGCGAGCGCCTGCGCGTCCGGCGCGGCTTTGCTGTCTAGAGCCAAAGCCATGGGCGAATCACACTGCCCGCGGGCCCTTTCGTTTTCCGCGGTGTAAGGTGCGGGCATGCGGCTCTTGTGGGTCCTTAGCTTTGCGAGCCTCGTCCTTTTCGCCTGTGGCGACGACCAGTCTTCCACCGACGCAGCCGCAGACGCGGAAGCGGAAGCGGAGATGGAGGCACAGGATGAGCGCGTAACGCCCGTCGACTTGGGGCCGCCGTGCGACCCGCCGTGCGGGGTCGGCGAACGCTGCTGCGAAGGAGCCGATGGACTCGGCGAATGCGTCGACCTGCTTTCGGACACTCGACACTGCGGGCGCTGCGGCCGGGCCTGCGTGGAGGAGGAGCGGGGCGACCGCTGCGAGTTTGGAAACTGCTCCTGTGGCTTGTCCGTCGAAGGTTGTTCGGGTGTGCGCTCGAACCTCTGCTGTCCGCCTCGCGAAGACGGCGGCTTCCCCTACTGTGCAAACCTGGAGCGCGATCCGAACGATTGCGGGAGCTGTGGCGCGGTCTGCAACCCGCTTCAGGCCGACCGCTGCGACGGCGGGCAGTGCCGCTGCGGCGAGAACGTCGGCGCATGCGAAGGCACGACTGAATCGACGTGCTGCCGGCCCACGGTCGGCGACATCGAATGCGTGAATCTCAACACGGACATCTTTCACTGCGGCGGTTGCGATATTCGCTGCGAACCCGGTGAGTTCTGCGTCAACGGGACGTGCACGCTCGGCGAAGGCGAGTGCGATTCGTGCGTGCGAGGAAATATCTGCTGCGGGGGCACCTGCTGCTTTCGAGACTTTTGCTTTGAAGGGATGTGCGACGAGGGCTGACGCCACGCGCACGGAATGGACATCCATGGGAACGAAGGTTCGATATCTCGTCGTAGGCGGCGGCATCAGTGGGCTGGCCTTTGCGGACTGGCTCAAGAGCGACGACTACCTGATCTGCGAAGCCGACGACGCGATCGGTGGCTATTGCAAGACGATTCAGCAAGACGGATTCGTCTGGGATTACTCGGGTCATTTCTTTCATTTTCGCCGGCCCGAGATCGAGGCGTACCTACTCGAGCGCATGAACGATCAGAAGATTCTGCGCGTAGAAAAGGACAGCCGAGTCTTCTGGGACGGGGAGCACATCGATTTTCCGTTTCAAAAGAACATTCATCAGCTCCCTCGCGAGGACTTTCTTGCGTGCCTGCGGGACCTCTACGAAGCGAACGAAGCGGCCAAAGACGGCGCGCAGACGCACGCCAACTTTCGCGACATGCTCTACGCCAAGTTCGGCGAGGGGATCGCAGAGCGTTTTCTCGTCCCGTACAATGAAAAGCTCTACGCAACGGATCTTGCGAAGCTCGATCCGGACGCGATGGGTCGCTTCTTTCCCTACGCCGACCTCGGCGACGTGATTCGAAATTTTCACGCGGCCGACAACGGCAGCTACAACGCAACCTTCACCTACCCGCAAGGCGGCGCGATTCAGTACGTGCAGGCCCTCGCAAAGGGCGTGGATCCGGCGAAGATCAGCCTCGGCGAGCGCGTGCTTTCGGTGGACGTGCACACGCGCACGGCCACGACGAACAAGCGCACCATCGAGTACGAAATGCTCGTTTCAAGCGCGCCATTTCCGCGTGTCCTGGAAATGGCCGGCATGCCGGCGCCCGTAGGCGACACGTACGACTGGAACGTCGTGGAGGTGTTCAACCTTGGATTCGACCGCAAGGGCCCCATCGGCCCGCACTGGATCTACTACCCCCAGCGCGAGCTCAGCTTTTATCGGGTGGGCTTTTACGACAATATCTTCGGCACGGATCGGATGAGCATGTACGTTGAGCTCGGTCGAGAGCGCGGCTACGGAACGGACGACGCTAAGAAGAAGGAAACGCTCGCCACCGTGCTCGCGGACCTCGAGAAGGTGGGGGTTGTGGATGGGCATGAGCTCGTGTCGCACCACCACATTCTGCTCGACCCGGCCTACGTGCATATCACGTCCGAATCAAACGCGGCCGTCGCCGCCGCCAAACGGTCCCTTGCGACGCGCGGCGTCTTCACCTTCGGTCGCTACGGCTCGTGGACCTACTGCAGCATCGAAGACAACATCGTGGAGGCGCGCGCCCTGGCGGATGCGTGCAATGCGGCAGGCATGTGAAACGCGCGCGGCGCGTTTTACACGCCGCTTACCAGGCGGCGTATTCCATCAGCTGGTCCGGCGCGCCTACCTCGAGGCATCCCCGCTGACAAAGACCGACGGCTTCCGCCGGGCCGATAGCGATGAATGCCTCGCGTCGGCCGTCCACGCGAAGCAAGACGAGGCGTCGCCGAACGTTGTGGCGCGCAAGCAGCACATTGATGGCGCCCACGAGTGCTTGCACGCTGACGGTTCCGTTGCCGCTCTCGTCGTCGTCGACCGCCGAGAGGTGCTCGCCACCGCGCAGCACAAGCGGCCCATCATCCTGGTCCTCGGTACCGATACGCTCGAGACGCACGGTCGGTAGCTCGGGAAGGAGCGGCAGCAGACGCTGCACCACCTCGTGAGCGCTCACCTCGTCGGTGGCGCGATGGCAGAAGTAGCGGTCCTGCGCTGCGCGTCGCCGCCCGAGCTCGAGGTCGCCGCCTCCTTGATAGTAGAGGTCGAGAATGTCCAAACGGCGGGCGTCCGCGTCCATCGAGGGGTCCAGGCGCTCAAGAAAGACCTGCAGTAGCGTGTCGGTGAGATCATCCAGTAGGCCAGCGCCGCGCAGGTTCGCCATGAAGCGGCCGTCGCTTTCCGCGGGCGTCGGCGGCGGGACCGCCGACGTCGTTAGGCTGCTTTCCGGAGGCTCCGTCGCCATCGAGCGCCCATCATCTTCGATTCGAGCGCGTGCGTCGAGGATTAGATGGCCCGCCCTTGCGCTGAGGCGAATTGTTGGCAGGCTCCTCCCGTGGGGCGCAATCTCGCCAGCGACCAAACGGGGCTTTCCACCGTCGAGTACATCATCATCCTCTTTCTCGTCGCCATTCTGGGTGTGGCTGCCTGGCAGCTCTTCGGGACGAGCATTAGCGATGGGGCCGAGGAGGGCGCCGAGGTGTTTGCGGGCCTTTCGGGCCGAAGCTCCGAGGGCGGCGGCGAAGGCGGCGGCAGCATGCCCCCTGGGTCGTTGCCGGCGGGCGAGGGCGGAGGCTCTTCCGCCATGGGCGGCTCTGGCGGCGCTGGATCCGCCGGCGGCTCGGGTGGCGGAAGCGGCGGCGCTGGCGGCGCGGCCGGTGGTAGCGCCGCTGGCTCGGGCGGTGCCGCGGGTGGAGGCGCCGGAGCCGGATCCGGGGGAGCCGAGGGCCACAGCGCCGAGGGGTACGAAACGAGCGCCGGCGCCCAAGGCGAGGGCAGCGCGGAAGGCGTCAGCGGCGGAGGAAGCGCAGGTGGGAAGCCGGAAGAGGCCGGAGAAGCGCAGGCTTCCGTCTACGTTGCAACGCCGCCGGAGGACGAGGAAGCAGGCATGGACGGCCTGACGCTCGCGTCCTTGGCCTTCGCGTTCCTAGCCCTGGGCATCCCGATCTTCGTGGTGTTCAAGAAGACTCAGATCCACTAGCCGCCTTCGGTCATCAAGGGTGTGTGAAGAGTGCTGAAAGCACCTGTACGTGGTCAAGGGTTTGAAGGCGGCTTGTTGGGTCCTACGGACCCAGACTCTTGGAGGTCGCGCGTGTTTTGGGGGTCGTTGGCGGGGCGTTTCATAGGAACGAGCACACTGGTACCCCCAGCGTTCCCGGATCGAGCGATGGAATGATGCGAAGTCGGCTACATAGGACGAAGGCGACCGCCTCCCAAACCGGAACCGTCGCCCGAGGCTTCCCCCGAACAACCGAACCCGACTAGGGTCCCAACAGGGAGGAAGCGATCAGAAAACGGCGACGCGAACAAGCGTCGCCGCTTTGACCCGAACTAGCGCCGGCGACGAATCGCCAGCAGACCGAGCAGCATCACGAGGTACGCCGCGCCGCTGCCGCGGCTGCCGGTGGCGCATCCGCCGCCGCCGCTGACGGATCCTCCGCCGTCGCCCGCGGCGCCATCCGCGCTGACCATGCTGTCGACGCCCATATCGGCGCCCGCGTCCGTACCGGCTTCCGCACCGGCATCGGCTGGTCCGGCGTCGACGCCCATCTCCATGGGCATGCCCATGTCGGGCATTTCGACGACGGCGCAGAGCGTGTCGCAGGTGGCGCCGTCGGTGCCGTTGGCGTCGCCTTCGTCGCAGGCCTCGCCGAGGTCGACGACGCCGTCGCCGCAGGTGGCGGGCTCGCAGGTGGTGCGGCAGGCGTCGGCCATCTCGTCGGAGTTGCCGTCGCCGTCGTCGCAGGTTTCGTCGGCGTCGATGACGCCGTCGCCGCAGGTGGGCAGGACGCAGGTGCTTCGGCAGGCGTCGGCGGCGCTGTCGGAGTTTTCCGCGCCGTCGTCGCAGGCTTCGCCCTCGTCGATGACCGTGTCGCCGCAGAAGGCGGTGACGCAGGTCGTGCGGCACGCGTCGGGCGTGTCGTCGTCGTTTCCGTCGCCGTCGTCGCAGGCTTCGCCTTCGTCGAGCACGCCGTCGCCGCAGCTCGCGAGCGCACAGGTCGTGCGGCACGCGCCGGCGTTGTTGTCGTCGTTTCCGTCGCCGTCGTCGCAGCCTTCGCCCTAGTCGATGACGCCGTCGCCGCAGCTCGCTCGCTCGCAGGTGGTTCGGCACGCGTCGGGCGCCTCGTCGTCG
>JBCCRV010000245.1:0-9615 GCA_039201085.1 Myxococcota bacterium
GAGCGGCGCAACTAACGTCGCGCCGACTGACGAACGCGCCCCCGCCGCTTGACATTAGGACCGTTCGGTCCATATTTCGGATATGCCCCGGGGACGACCCAGAGAACACGATCCAGAAGCCGCCCTCGACGCGGCGATGGAAGCGTTTTGGGATCACGGTCACGCCGGCGCGAGCCTCTCCGTTCTCCTTGAGCGCACGGGCCTGTCGAAAAGCAGTTTCTACCAAACCTTTGGCAGCAAGGACGAGCTCTTCGTTCAAGCCTTGGCCCACTACTCCAGGACGTGCTTTGGGCCAATGGAAGAGGCCTTTCGCAAGAGCCCTTCGGCGCGTGCTTTCTTGGAAGGCATGATCCGGGGCGTCGCGGACGAGACGCGCGGCAGCCGTCGCGGCTGCCTGCTCATGAACAGCGCGGTTCATCGTCCCGAAGAGCCGGAGATCGAGCGGGCTGTGGCCTTCGAGCTGCGGCGCCTAGAAAAGCTTCTCGCCATGGCGGTGGAGCGCGGGCAAACCGAAGGTAGCGTGCGCGGTGAAAAGAGCGCGCGGGAGTACGCGCGGTTTCTGGTGGCGACCCTTGCCGGGCTGAAGACCTTGGTGAAGGCCGGCGCAAGCCGAGCGGCCGTGCGCGAAGCGGCGGACGTGGCCCTCGCGGCGATTTTTTGAACCGGACACGTAACGAACGCCGGCCCCCCGCATAGACGTTTGCAGAATTTTGGACCGATCGGTCCTCAAGTGTTTCAAACTCACCTCACACCACGTCCATCTCCAACGCAGTACTTCGTCCATTTTTTGGATAAATTAGGACCGATTGGTCCTAAAAAGAGAAAGGCAGTTCCCATGACACTTCCCCTTCACACCCTCGAATCCGCCCCCGAAGCCAGCCAGCCGATCCTTGAAGGCTCGAAGAAGTCGTTGGGATTCGTTCCCAATCTCTATGCGGTGATGGCCGAGTCACCCGAGCTTCTCAAGGCCTACGGCGCCCTTTCCGAGCTCTTTCAGGCGTCGAGCTTTAGCGTCGAAGAGCAAACGGTCGTTTGGCAGACGTTCAATGTCGAGCACGCATGTCACTACTGCGTGCCGGCTCATACGGCGATCGCCCACATGCAGAAAGTTGACCCGGCCGTCACCGAAGCGCTGCGCAATCGGAGTCCGCTCCCGAACGCGCGCCTGGAAACGCTGCGCGACACGGCCCTTGAGCTCGTGCGCAATCGCGGCCACGTCTCGGCGGCGCAGCAGACGGCCTTCGCCGACGCGGGCTTCACCCCGCGCCAGCTCCTGGAGCTCGTGCTGGGCCTGTCGCAGAAGACGATCAGCAACTACGTGAACCACCTGGCGGACACGCCCGTCGATCCCGCCTTCGCGAAGTTTACGTGGGAGACGAAGGACGCCGCCGAGCCCGTCCAGGCCCAGCTCTAGCGTGTGCCGATGAAGGGGGCGGTGGCCGACGGCTGCCGCCCCTTTTGCGCGCCGAGGCATCGGGCCGGCGGTCTTGGCCGAGGTTGATTCAGTTGCCCGTCAGGCTGCCGAAACCGTTCGCGGCCCAGCGCCCGATCGCCGAGCCCGATTCGCTCAAAAAGAGCCAGACGACGAGCAGCGCAATCACCGTAAACCGCAGGGCCAAGCGCCAAAGAAAGCCGCCGTCCCGACGCTGCAGTCCCTCGGCGAGGGCTCGGTCTTCGTCTTCCTCGTTCACGGCTTTTCCATCATGCCCCGCCGGGTCCTTGGGGCCAAGCCGCGGCCCCGCCAGAAGTCCTTGGACGGGGGGATAAATCGTGGCACGGTCTCGACCAACCGGAGGGTTTCATGACGACCAAGTTGACCATGCCGCAGCTCGGCGAGAGCGTCGTAGAAGGCACGGTGGGCAAATGGCTTGTTGGCGAAGGGGAGCGCGTCGAGAAGGACCAGCCCATCGTCGAGATTTTGACCGACAAGGCCGACACGGAGGTTCCGAGTCCCGTCGCCGGTGTCGTGACCAAGCTCTTTGCAGGTGTCGACGACATCGTCGAAGTGGGCGAACCGCTTTGCGAAATCGACGAAAACGCAACCGCCTCGGCGGTGCCGGCCGCCGCGCCGGCTGCCCCGGCTTCCGCAACGCCGGAACACGAGGCTCCGTCTTCGCCGTCCGTGCGCAAGCTCGCACGCGAAGAGGGCGTCGACCTCGCCAGCGTCGACGGAAGCGGCGACAGCGGCCGCATTACGGCGGACGACGTCAAGCGTGCGGCCAATGGCGCGAAGGTGCCCGCACGCACCGGCACGCCCGCGACGCCGCCGCCGGCTCGCGCCGCCGTGCCGGCGCCAAGTCGCCCGACCCCGGGCGGCCTCGGCGCCTTTCGCCTTCCGCCGTACCGGCCCGCCGAAGGCGATGAAGTCATTCCCTTCTCGCGGCGCCGGCGAATCATCGCCGACCACATGGTCTACTCGAAGCAGACCTCGCCGGAGGTCGTGACCTTCGCCGAGTGCGACCTGCACGAGACGGCGAAGCTGCGCAATGCGCACAAGGCCCAATACAAGAAGGAAGGCCTTGGCCTGACCTACCTGGCCTTCGTCGTTCATGCGACGGCGCGCGCCCTGCGCGAGGTGCCGGAGATCAACGCCCGCGTGCTCGACGACAGCTACGTCAAGCTGCGCGCCGTGAATCTCGGCATCGCCGTCGACACCCCCGATGGCCTCGTCGTGCCGGTGATCAAGAACGCCGATGACCTCACGATTCGCGGCCTCGCCCGCGCCATCGCTGACATTGCCGAGCGCGCCCGCACGGGCAAGCTCACGCCCGACGACCTCGCCGGAAAGACCTTCAGCATCTCGAACCCCGGCCGCAAGGGCAACCTCGTCGGCGGCGCGATCATCTCCCAGCCCAACGTCGGTATCCTGCGCCTCGGCACGATCGTGAAGCGTCCCGTCGTCGTCGAACGCGACGGCGAAGACTTCATCGCGATCCACCCCGTGATGCACATGGCCCTCACCTACGACCACCGCGTCGTCGACGGCGTGAACGCCAACGGCTTCCTCTACCGCATCACCGAAATCCTGGAACAAGGCGACTTCGAAGTCGGCTAACCATCGGCGCCGCCAGGAACATCGCTGGCGGCGTCGCTTTCCTCCTAACGACCCCAACAAGGTCGCTTCGTCATCGGCTCCTTGCCAGTGCCGCTACTGATGACGCCGGGAGCAGGCGTGTGGCGATCGAAGAGGAGTGCGCGGAAGCCCCCCTACTCAGCGGGTTCAGCTTGGTTCTGGTTGGCGGCGTTGTTCATCAGCCAGGTGCCACGCCCTCACTTCGCTTGCTGTAAGGACAGCCACTTCTGTCGGAGGCACCGGAGCGTGTTTTGGCCTGCTGGAGCGTACTTCTTTGAGGGGCCTCGCTTCGCTTGCTGTAAGGGCCTCGCTTCGCTTGCTCTAGGGACAGCCACTTTTGTCGCTCGCTTCGCTTCGCTTTGAGTGCTTTAGGGGGCCTCGCTTCGCTTGCTGTAAGGACAGCCACTTCTGTCGGAGGCACCGGAGCGTGTTTGGACCTGGTGGAGCGTACTTCCTTGAGCAGAGGAGTTCCGCTTGCTCTAAAGCCTCGCGTCGCTTGCTGTAATGACAGCCGTTTTGTCGGAGGCAACGGAGCGTGCTTTGACCTGCTGGAGCGTGCTTCTTTGAGCAGAAGAGTTCCGCTTGCTCTAGAACAGGTACGTTTGTTGGGCACTCCCCGCCGCCTCCGTGCATGGAGACGACCATGGACGCTGACCATCGATCCGCGCGCTACCACGGGCACGGGGAGACAGCGACGCATGCGACAGCAAGCGTCTACGCAAGAGCGGCGAGCTCCGCGCACAAGGGGGGTACGACGGATGCCAATGACGGTACGGTCGGTCTGCTAGCCGAAGAGTGCGAGCGCAAACGCGCGCCCCGCGGTCCGCGAGCGCCCCCGCTTTTCGGCGAAGGCGTCAAGCGCGTCGACTCGCCCCAATGCGCCGCGGCTCTTCAGGCCCTGTACGCGCATCGCGCGGAGCCACGCATCGGAGCGGATGCGGAGCCGGGTGAGCACCGCGGGCGGTGGGCCGCGAAGCGTCCCGGACGGCCCGCGCTCGCGCTCGGTCCGTCCGGTCCATTCCAGCAGTTCGACGTAGTCCACAAAGTTCATCGGTACACTTCTCGACAGCGGCTCGCACGGCGCACGCGCCGCTACTCCCCCAGGTAAGGACGCCTGGTCCGCGAAAGGGACAAGCCCAGCGGGTGCCCCCGTCGGCGATGCCTCGTCTGCGGCATCCAGTACTTTCGTCGTATGGTGAAGTCGTGCGCCGATGGACGTCCACCGAGCGTCTTCAAGCCGCTGGCATTCGCCTGAGCGTACTGGGTTTAGGTCGACGTACGCCATGCACGTCAGAAGTGCGCTCTCGTCGAGCAACGGCTCACTTGTAAACCGCCCTTGCCAAAAGCGCCCCGTGCAGCCCTCTTCCCTGTTCGCGCGCCGCGCTACCCACTCGTTCAGGGCACGCATCATCCAGCTCAAGCTCGAGAGTCGCTCGCGCCACTTCGCCACCCGTTCTGCCTGCTGCGCGTCGCTCAGCCCGTTGAAATCCGACACCGGCATTGGGAATACCCTGCCATACCGCTCCACCACTTCAGCCGGCGACCATGCGGCTGCGACATCGCTCATCAGCTCAAGCACCAGATGCAGATGATTCGCCATCACCGCGTACGCGAGCACGTCAATCGCAAACACCGATTCCAAGAATTTTAGTCGGTCGACGATCCACCGTCGACGGTGCTCGAAGTCGCGATTGGAGTGTTTGTCGTACCCGCATAGGAATGCCCCGCGAACACACCGCGTCATGCAGTGGTAGTGCCGTGTCGTTTCTTCATCCACTTGCTCCGACCGTGCTTGCGTCATGCGCGCCGTCTCGTATCGGAGAGGCGCCGGTTGCTCGAAAAGTGGGTGTCCTTCTATCGGTGGGCTTCCGACGCACACGTAGAAGTGGGTGTCCTTCTATCTGCGCCTATGTGTTCCATCTGCTCCTTGTTCTATCTGCTCCTTCTGACCGCACCACGCGGCGTTGAACGGTACAGTGGGTGTCCTCCCTTCCTCGAAAGGGATTGCTATCTGCTCCTCCTGACCGCACCACGCGGCGTTGAACGGTACAGTGGGTGTCCTCCCTTCCTCGAAAGGGATTGAGGTCCGATTCCGCATCCACATTCGCGCAGAAAGAGGGAGCTCGCAGGATCGCCATCAGCGATCCGCTAAGGCACTACAAAGTCTCGAATGACGGCCATGTGCTGCATGCCGTCGGCGTCGCTGTCCGTCCGGCGTGCCGGCGCGAGGTCTTCGAGGGGCGTGTAGACGCGCGTGTCGACCACGAGGCCGTCGCGAAACGCGCTGGCTCCAATGTGTACGGGTACCTCGAGCCGCTCAAAGGCATTGTTGGCGAACACCGCGTCGAGCACGCGGCTGCGCGGGCCGTTGGTGTTTCGGTTGCCGTCTTGGTCCGTCGGCCGTGGGCGCGTGTTCACAACCCGGCCGAGCTGCGTAAACGACGGCCCACCGGCGACGTTGAAGTCACCACCGACCACGAGATAGTCGGCGGCCGGTACGTCGGCGAGAATGCGTTCACTGAGGGCGCGCGCTTGATTCTCTCGGCGGCCCGCGTCGGACGACAGCCAGTGCACACTAACGACCCAGAGCTCGCGTTCACCGGGCACGTCGAGACGCGCCCAGCTGAATTCGCGGGTGTCGGTTTCCGCGTCGTCCCAGTCTCCGTTTGCCAGGATGGGAAAGCGGCTAACGACGCCGTTTGGAATGAGGTTGCCGCCGCCCCGGTAGATGGCGCATTTGGCGCCGCAGATCTGCGCGCTGAGCTCGGCCATCGCGTCCGCGCCGCTGTCCCGAAAGTTGAGTTCCTGCATGAGAACTACATCGGCGTCTAGCCCTTCCAGAATGCGCAGGCCATGGCCCGCGTCGTAGTTCTGCCCTTCACTCGTGAGATTCGCGGCAACGACGCGGACCCGGGTGCCGCAAGCGGCGAAACCGGCGCAATCAGCGTCCTCGCAATCGGTCGATCCATCGACGTCGTTGTCGAGCCTGTCGGCGCAGGCAGCGTCGCTTGCTTCGTGGCAGACACTCAAGGCCCGACAGCTATTGTCGGCGCAATCGATGAACCCGTTTGCGTCGTTGTCCAGGCCGTCGGTGCATCGTTGGGCGGCGTTCTCCGCCCCGCAGAGGTCGTCGTCGGCCATTCGGCAGTCCAGATCAGAGCAGTCGATCGTGCCGTCGGCGTCGTTGTCGACGCCATCGGAACATGCGCTCGCGGACGTCTCTTCACACTCCGCAGCCCCCGCACACGCTGGTTCGGCGCAGCGGCCTTCACAGGTTAATTGAGCGTCCGCCGCATCGATGTTCGCATCGATAGTTGCTTCCGGCGTCGCGTCCACAGGGGCGCTACCGCTGTCTTCGCCACATGCGACGAGCACGCAAGTGATGAGCAAAGCGAAGCGCATGGATCTTTCTAGCAGACATGAGCCCGGCGTGGAGGAGAGCGTCACTCTTCCATCGGAAGTACCGTGCTGTTTGCCCCGGCGCCGCTGTTTGATGGCACAAGAAGGCAGGGGAGTGGCTTGCCCATAGGGCGCTTCGAAGCCCGACGCCGGAGGCGGCGGCCGCGTCTAAAGGTGGGTGTCCTTCTATCGTCTCCTCTAGTGCTCCACTACCGTCCTATGGAAAGTGGCGGCCGCGTCTAAAGGTGGGTGTCCTTCTATCGTCTCCTCTCGTGCTCCACTACCGTCCTATGGGAAGTGGCGGCCGCGTCTAAAGGTGGGTGTCCTTCTATCGTCTCCTCCTTCTATCGTCTCCTCTATCAGCCTTTCATGAACCCGTCCTGGCGAGTGACGCTGCTCGTGGTAGCTGCTTGTTCCTCGGGCCAGCTTGGCGACCCTTGCGTAGAGAACGCTGAGCTGTCGATGCGAGCGGGCACATCTGCGCAGGTATTTGTGGAATCTGACGGATGTGCCAGCGGAGTCTGTTGGATTCGCGAAACGAATGGTTTGGAACCGAGGTTCCTAAACGGAGGAACAGAGCCCGATGAGGTTCGGCGAGCTCTGATTGGTCTTCATGACAACCCGCGGACGCATTGCACGGTCGTCTGTTCGCTAAACTCGACAACCGGGCTCATGGAGTGCCCTAGCGGCTACTCATGCGACCTGGTGTCCAACTACTGCTTTCGCTCCGACTGGGCGCTCGACTCTTGCGTCGAGCTCTCGGTACTGCCTGATGGTGCGCCGGGCGAGTGCGTCACGGGGGATGCGCCCCGCGAGTTACGCCAGCTGCGGAGCTTCGTTGGTGAGTTCCTCTGACGAGTAGCTCTGTCGTTTCTCTGCGCTCTACGTGCTCACATACATCGCCGTACTCTCGACAACCCGCGTGCCGAGAGCTGGCCAAAGTGAATTGCAGTGTGTTTGCAGCGGGCTACGCGTAAAACTGCCGGCACCACTTTCGGTACGCGCCGACGGGGCCATCGCCGGCGATGAGTGCGGGGCGCTCCATGTAGGCTTTGTTTTCCCAGATCGCGAAGTCTTGTTCGACGTCGTCGACGAAGCCTTTGAAGAAGAGGCCGCCGATCATTTCGTTCATTTGGGCGTTGGGCAATTCCTTCATCGTGCCGCCGCCGCGCAGGATCACTTCGTGTTCGTTGATCGGGGTGCAGAGCACGTAGGTGCGGAACTCGGTGTTGAACATCGGCGTCGTCACTTCGACGACGGAATGGCCGAGGCCGTGCACGCGCACGCGAAAGACCGACTTTGCGCTTTGGCCCGGCATGCCCACGGAGTCGAGCTTGCGCGTCATCTGGTAGGCGATGCGAAGAACGGGGCCTTCGGCGACCCTCGCGTCTGCGGCCTCGACGGGGCCGGAGGCTTTCAGGTCGTCGACGATGGCCACGTCTTCGTAACCGTGCACGGCGCTGAAGTGCAGCAGGTCGACGCTGTTCTCGCTCGTCTCTTGCGGGTGCGCTTTGAGGCCGCGCCAGGTGTGCCACTGCATGGGCGTCCAGCCGTCTTCTCCGCGCAGGTCGAAGTAGCGAACGGGCTCGTAGGCGGGTTCGCCGCCGTCCGGGTGAAACCAGATCATGACGGCGCCGTCTACATCGCGCGCGTGCCACGCGCGCGTCTTCAGCGTCTTTTGGCCAGGGCTGCCGTCGGGCAGCCGCGCGTCGCCCCGGCCGTTGAAGGAGATACCGTGAAAGGGGCAGCGAACGCAGTCGCCGACGACCGTTCCACCATGACCCAAGTGGGCGCCGAGGTGCGGGCAGTGGGCCGCGAGCACCTGGGGGGCGCCGGCTTCGTCGCGAAAGGCGATCAGCTCCTCGCCGAAGGCCGTGACCGTCGTCACTTCGCTGCGTTTGATTTCATCTTCGAGCCCGATGGCGAACCAGCCGATCGGGTAAGAGCTAAAGGGATAGCGCACTGGGAAAACCTACTGAGCCCGGCGTGTGCGTCAACCACTCGATGAATGACGCTTCGGCCGCCGAAAAAGGCGTCTGGGGTCCCGTACACGACGGTTCGCGCAAAATGACCCTTGCGCCCGGTGCACGCGTTACGGTGGGCGGATGCGAACCGGTCTCTCGCTCGCTTCGGCCTTCCTTGTGTTAATTACGGCTTTCCCCGCCGCTGCCAACCCCGAACCGCCCGCCACCTACGACGCGCGCACGACGGGCATGGGCGGCATCGCGCTGACGACCGCCGACAACGCGTCGAGCGTCTACCACAACCCGGCCCAGCTCGATCAGATCGAGCGCTTCAGCGCGACCGTCGTGCTCACGTCGCTCCTCGTGAACCTCAGCGCGCCCTTCGCCGGCGCCGGTTCGGAGCAGGAGAGCGGCATCATCTATGCGCCGCTCTTCTTCGTGGGCGCAGCCGGCCGCGTCGCAGAAAACGTCACGCTCGGCTTTGGCGCCTACGTTTATACAGGCTTCGGCGGCGGTTTCGGTGACGTGGGCTGCATCTCCTACCGCCAGGAGCAAAACGGCGCCCATCCCGATTGCGACGACACGGGTTTCGCCGGTCGCTTCGATCCGGCCCGCGATCAGGAAGTCCTGCTCTTTGTGACGGAGCTTGCGCTCAGCGCCCAGGTTTCGCTCCTCGACAACCTTTCGCTCGGCGCATCGCTTCGCATCCCTTGGGCGCAGCAAACGGTGTCGGCCACGCAGGAAGCCTTCGGCGCGTTCGTGGACGCGGAGCAGAGCGTCAGTGGCGTGGGTGATCCGGGCGTGCTCGTCGGCCTGACCTACCGCCCGACGGACGACTTTTCGATCGCCTTTGCGTATCGCTCGAAGGTCGCCATTCAAATGAGCGGCACGACGGAGACGAGCGTGCTCGGCACGCCGCTGAACTTGGAAACAACCACCACCTGGTATGTGCCGCACATGGTGCGCATGGGCATCAGCCACCAGTTCTTCAACAAGCGCTTGCTCCTTGCGACGGAGTTCAAGGTCCAGCTTCACCGGACCGCCAACGACCGCCAGGTATTCGAAAACACGGGTGACATACCCAATACGACGGTCGCCGACCTCGGCTGGCGAAACGCGTACGTCTGGACCTTGGGCGCCGAGTTCATGGCCACGCCGCAGGTGCCGGTTCGTCTCGGC
>JBCCRV010000246.1:0-9596 GCA_039201085.1 Myxococcota bacterium
CGCTCGGCAGGGCGGGCTCGAGATCATCCACGCCGAGGCGCGGAAGCTCCGATCCCTTGGCTGCTTCGGTTTGAGCCATCGCCGCGTACTATGCCATGGGCCTCAAAAGGTTTCGGTTCACTGGCGATTTTTCTGGTGTACGGCAAACGTGGGCTTTTTGCCCGGCGCCCCCGTCGCGTCGGGCTATGGTGCGCGCCGTGCCTGAACCCGCGCTCAGTCCCCTCGAACGGGCCGCCATGGACGCAGCGTCGGCGCGGGACGCGAGGATCTCCGGAACGCAACGCCGAGCTCACGGGGTCGTGCATACGCCCGTGGCGATTTGCCGCTTCGTCGTCGAGCAGCTTGAGGTAGCCCTCAAGAACGCGGGGCTTTCGGAAGGGCTAGGGACGGAGAAGCTGACGATCGTCGACCCGGCATGCGGCACCGGGCTCTTCTTTGCCAGCCTGCTGACTCGGGTCGACCCCGAGCGCGTCGCGCTGATCGGCTTCGACACGGATGCCGACGCCATTGAAGGCGCCAAAGCCACCTTTGATGGGCTTACGGTCGATTGGCGCACGGGCGACGCCCTCGAAGGGCCGCTCATGGGCGACGGTCCCCTCGCGATCTTGGGAAACCCGCCCTGGTCTTCCCGCAGCGCGACGAAGACCGAATACTCTGAGCAAACGCTCGAGGTCTTCCGACGCGACGGAGCCGGCGCGCGTCTCCAGGAACGTAAGCTGGGCGTGCTCTCGGATGCATACGTGCGGTTCTTCGCGTGGGTTCACGCGGCCTTTGTTGGGCGCCCCGGCGCGTTCTGCCTGGTTGCCAACGGTTCGTTCATCGACGGTCCGGTGCACCGCGGCATGCGAGGCGCGCTGGCATCGCGCTTTTCGCTCACGGTCACCGACCTCGGCGGCAGCAGCCTGGTCGCTCGGGACGCCGCGGCGGATGACAACGTGTTTGGCGTGCGCCCGGCCGTGAGCGTCGTGGCCGGCGCACGGGGTCAAACCGGCGTGCGCTATGTGCGTCTTTTTGGCACCCGCCACGAAAAGCTCGCGGCGCTTTCCTCACCCCTCGCGCATGAGCCCGTGAAGAGCGAAGCGCCAAGCCACGACTTCTCGCCAATCGTCGGTGCACCCTTTCCCGCCGCTTGGCAGGGGCTTGATGCGCTTGTCGCCTTTCACGGTGAGGGCGTGCAGACGAACCGCGATGCAGTGGTGGTGGACGCGTCGCGGGACGATCTGCTTGGGCGTATGCAGGCGCTGGCGCTGAACCTCGCCCTTCCGGCCGTTGAAGCCGCCGAAGTCGCAAAGTCCCACTACGATCCGGAACGCGCGCGCAAAGCCGTGCGAAACGCCCTCGCGAGCGACCCGACGGGCGAGGGCTGGATTCGGCCCCTTGCCTACCGGCCCTACGACGAGCGTCATGTTGTGGTGCTCCCGGAGCTTTGCCATCGGCCGCGGCGTGCGCTCGCGGAGTCGATCGATCGCTCTGAATTTTCGCTGGTGACGGTCCGCAAGGATAGGGGGGGCCGCGGTTGGAACCACTTTTTCGCCACTCGCCTGCTGCCGGACAATTGCCTGCTTTCTGCCCGATCGAGCTGCCGCGCTCGGGCCTTTCCGACACATTTGGCATCGGGAGAGCCAAACCTGAGCGAACTTGGTGCCTCGTGGACGGACGCCCTGGGCGGCGGGCCGTCGCTGTTTTTCTATGCCGCGGCGTTTCTAGCCGCCTCGGCCTACCGCAGCCGCTTCGAAGGGGCTCTGCTTCGGGACTATCCTCGGCTGCCGCCCCCCGGTCCTTGGGCGTCCTTGGTCGTCGAGGCGGGGCGGCGCGTCGTTTTCGCCTGCATTGACGGTCCTGCCGGCGACGGCCCGACGATCGGGCACTGGGATTTGGGGCTGCCGAGCGCGTGTGGGGCCGCTCTCGAGGGCGCGAAGGACGCTATTGAATCGGCACTCAATTTCATTGGGTGAACGCCCACCGTTGACCGCTGCCCATTGAGGGTCGAGACTATGCGGCGATGGGAGGCGAACTCACGGCGAGGCTTCGGGGCGCCCCGACGAAGTACCGCCCGCTCGAACGGATTGCGGTCGGAGGCATGGCCGAAGTATGGCGCGCCGAAGCGCGCACCGAAGACGGCGCCGTGCATGAAGTCGCCATCAAGCGCGTGCTTCCCGAAATGGGTCAGCCCCTCTACCGGGCGATGTTCGAAGATGAGGCGCGTCTCGGCATGCTGCTGCGTCATCCGAACATCGTGCGCGTCTACGACGCGCGCGACGTCGGCGGGACGTACATCATGGTGATGGAGCTCGTGAGCGGCGATTCGCTGAAGGGGCTCCTAGACCCGGCGCACGCGCGTGGCGCTTCCATGCCCGTCGCGGCGGCCCTCTACATTGCGCGCGAACTCGCTCGAAGCCTGGCGTACGTGCACACGGCGACCTCCGCCGAGGGCGCGCCCCTGGGCATCGTTCATCGCGACGTATCACCGCACAACTTGCTGCTCGGCAAGGATGGCGCCGTGAAGCTCACGGACTTTGGTCTGGCCGAAGCCAACGTCGTGGAAGACCGTGACCTCATGGGCGGCAAGCTGGGCTACCTCGCACCCGAGATCGTAAATCGTGGCGCCATCGGCGCGCCTATCGACGTGTTCGCGCTCGGCGTGACCCTGTGGGAGATGCTCGCCGGTCGCCGCCTTTTTCAGGGCGTGGACGACCGTGAAACGGTGCAGAACGTGGCGCGCTGCGAGGTCCCGACGCTGCACGCGGAAAACGAACTGGTTCCCACGAGCGTCGACGCACTCCTCGCCCGTGTTCTCGCCAAGGACCCGGCCCAGCGCCTCGACGCTGGCGTGGTGACGCAGGCGCTCGACCGAGCCCTCGCGGGAGCGCATGTCGGGCCAAAGGACGTTTCGCTCATGGTCGGCCTTCACCTTGCCAAAAAGGCGCGGGAGGAGCGCGACAAGCAATCGGATGCGATGGCGGCGATCGGTCTTGCGTTGCTTGAGCAGGAGCTCGAGGAGTTCGCCGCGCTGGCGGGAGGCGATGCGCCACTCGATCCTGCGGACTTTGCAAGCGGCGGTTCAGCGAGCGGTTTGCGGGTGAGGCCGCTGCACGAATCGGAAGACATCTAAGCGCGGCCATCAGCGGCGCGTGAAGACTACTGAGGGCATTTGAGTCTCGGTGCTCCAGGCTTCGAAGGGGGCTGGTTGCATCCTACGGAACGAGGCGCTCAGTTAGCGCGGGCGTTTGCAGCAGCTGGCGCGGAGGGAGGAGGCCTGTGCACGCTCGAGCTCGTATGCCTCGGAGGCCTTCCTTGCAAAGGACGAATGCTTCACTTCAGTCGAGCGGGCGGAGCTGGTCGTCGATTTGAAACAGGCGGGCGCTGATGGCGTGCGGTGCGCGCGCTTTGAGGTCGTCGGCGCGCGACTGCAGTAGGGCTGCATCCTCGGCGCGCGCGGCGAGCAGCGTGTCACGGTGCGGCACGGCGGCGATGAAGGGGCGTCCGAGTTCGGGCTCGAGCACGTCGCGCAGTGTGGGCAGGAGCAGCCGTGCGGAGTCGAGACCGTCGCCGGTGCGTGCGATGACAAGCGAGCCTTCATCCCCGTCGACGTGCGCAAAGCGCGCGCCTTGTGAGTGGCGAGCCAGGTTGCGCTGGCTCGTTGCGAAAGCGTCTTCGCGCCATCGTGCGACCTCATCGGCGCGAAGGTAGCGCGCCCGACCGTCGCGGCGAAGCTGGAGGGTCCAGCACACATCGCTGGCGATCGCTCGCGACGCAAGCTCACCGCGTCCAGCGCCCGCGAGCTCGTCGAGAAAGGCCCGCGCGACGAGCCGAGGCACGATGAACGCGTGCACGTCGGACCATTCGGCGTGTTTGCCGGCGCCTTCGAGCATGTCGACCAGCTTGCGCACGCCTTGGGCCACGGCGGACTCGCCTTGGTCGACCGTCGACTCGCCGACGCGCTTGAGGTCGACTTCGACGCCGTCGTCGAGCACTACTTCGTAGTCGAAGCGTGCACGAATGCTGCGCGGCGATTGGGTGCTGAGGGCCATGGCAAAGTGACGGACGACGCGTGCGACGCGGCCCGTGCCCTCCGCCTCTGCGCCGGCGAGTCGAAGGCGTGATGAGAGTTCCTGGCCTGGTTCGTCCGCGTCGAGCGCTGCGTCGATCGCCGAAAAGGGATCGAAACAGCCGTGTTCGCCGAGTAGCACGCGGTGCTCCGTGCCTTTTTTTGTGTGCGTTCCGCCGTGGTGAGCGATCAGCACCATGCCGAGGAAGGCGCCGCCCCCTTCAATGAAGCGTTCGTCGTCGCTCGGGGGCGCCGCTTCGTCATGGGCGAAGTCGTCCAGCTTGTCGGCGAGGGCGCGCACGGCCTGGGTGCCCGACGCGACATCCGCGATGCCGCGCCATTGGGCAAAGGCAGCGGCAGCGGCGGCGAGCGGACCGCCGCGCGAATCGCTCAGCCAGTGCGCGTCACGGCTCATCCGCGTAGCAGCTCTCGCGCGATGAGCGTTCGCTGAATCTCACTGGCGCCTTCGTAGATGCGCAGAGCGCGCACCTCTTCATACAGGCGCGAGACGACCGATTCGGTGTTCACGCCAAGGGCGCCGTGCAGCTGCACGGCGCGGTCGATGACGCGCTGCGCATTTTCCGTCGCCACGAGCTTCGCCATGCTGCCGGTGCGGCTCGTGACCGTGCGCGGCGCGCCCTCGTCTAGGTCAGCGGCGGCGCGGTACACCAGCAGGCGCGCGCCTTCGACCTCGCAGGCCATTTCGCCGAGCTGCGCCTGCACCTGCGGAAGCTCGGCAAGCGGGCCGCCAAACTGCCGACGGCGCTTTGTGTGGGCGAGCGCTTCATCGAGGGCGCGCTGGGCGAAACCGAGGGCGGCGGCGCCCACGGTTACGCGAAAGCGCGAAAGGGTGGCGAGGGCCAGTGCAAGGCCGCGGCCCTCTTCGCCGAGGCGGTGCTCCGCGGGCACGAAGACGTTGTTGAAGCGAAGGCGCCCGATCGGATGGCCCCCGAGTACGGGCATCGGCTCGGTGACGAGTCCTTCGGCGTCGCGCGGCACGAAGAAGGCCGTTGCGAAGCGATTTTCGGCGTCGCTTGTGCGTGCGAACACCGTGTAGCCATCGGCGATGCCCGCGTTGGAGATGTAGACCTTTTCGCCGTTGAGTCGGTAGCCTTCCTTCGGCCGGCCCGAAGGGGTTTCGATGTTGGCGGGCATTGCCCGGGTGGCGAGGCGGCTGAGATCGCTGCCGGCTCCCGGTTCGGTCAGCGCAAAGGCTGCGACGGCGCGGCCTTCGACCACCGCGTGCATGAAGCCGTCCGGTCCCGCTGCGTGGCCGATGGGAAAGCTGCCGAGCCCCTGCATGGCGAAGGCGAGTTCGACGAGCGGTGAGGCGATGGCGAGGCGCTCGCGCACGAGGCACACGGCGCGAACGGAGAACGGTCGATGGCCGCCGAAGGTGTCAGCGACGCAGTGGCGCAGCAGGTTGTGCCGCCCGAAGTAGGCGACGAGCTCACGCAGGGCCTCCGCGGAGCTGGATGCGGCCTCTTCGATGGCGAGCGCGCCGGCGACAAGCGCGTCGGCGTCGTCCCAGGCCTTTCGAATCGCTTCGGGAACGAAGGCCTCGTGGGCGGAGCGATCGATCATGCGAAGTTGGGCTTTCGCTTCGCTTTGTAGGCGTCGTGGGCTTCGCGAAAGTCCGAGTGCTCCATGCAGATCGCTTGGGCCTGTGCTTCCGCTTCGATCGCCGTCGTGAAGTCGACGTGGCCTTCGTATTCGACCATCCGTTTGGTCATGGCGTGGGCGAAGGCGGGGCCCTCCGCGAGGCGGAGCGCCATCGCTTGGGCGGCGGCCTGCGAGCCTTCGGCATCGTCGAAGACCCCGTTCACGAGCCCGATGCGCGCGGCTTCCTCTGCGCCGATGAAGTCGCCGCCAAGGAGGAGCTCCATGGCGCGGCCGAGTCCGACGATGCGCGGAAGGAGATAGGCGGCGCCCATATCGGCACCGGAAAGACCCACCTGTGGAAAGAGGTAGGCCATGCGAAGGTCCGCCGAGGCGTAGCGAAGGTCGCAGGCCGCGGCGATCACGGCGCCAGCGCCGCAGCATACGCCATGGAGGGCCGCGATCACCGGCGGACGGGTGGTGCGAATCGCGTGCACGAGCGCGCCCGTCATGCGCGTGAATTCGAGCAAGCCGGCCATGTCGCGGCTGAAGAGCTGCGCGATGATGTCGTCCACATCGCCGCCGCTGCAAAAGCCGCGCGGACCTTCGCCCTGAAGCACAACGCTGCGCACTTCCTTGTGCGATTCCTTCAACGCGCGAAAGAGGTCGCGCAGCTCGCCGTAGACTTCAAAGGTGAGCGCGTTGATGCGCTTCGGCCGGTCGAGGGTGATCGTCAGCACGCCGCCGGCGAGGGACGTGCGAAAGCTCTTCGATTCGATCGTCGTGGGGACGGTGCTCATGCGGTCTCCGTAGCAGGAAGAATCGCCGTGCCCTCGATTTCGACGAGCGCTCGGTCTTCGAGCAGCGCCCGCACTTCGACAAGGGACATGGCGGGGTAGTGTTTGCCCATGTGGGAGCGGTACACGGCGCCCACGGCTTTGAGATCGGCGGTGTATTGGCGCTTGTCGGTGAGGTAGATCGTCATGCGTCCCAGGTGCTCGGCGGTGCCGCCCGCGTTCGCTACGACGGCCATCATATTGGCCATGGCCAAGTCGAACTGGGCGAGGAAGCCTTCCGCGAGTTCGCCTTCGCGGTTCCAGCCGATTTGGCCGGCGATGAAGAGCGTTCGGCCCGCTTCGAAGCGCAGGCCATTGCTATAGCCGCGGGGCGGCGCTAGTTCTGGCGGGTTGATGGGCGTGGACATGGCGGGAAGATAGCTCGCCCCAGGCCCGCGTGTTAGAGGTGCGGCATGGCGAAGGGCAAGAAGTCCAAGAAGAAGCCGAAGAAGGCCAAACGGGTCGCTTCAAATCTCGGCGAGACGAAGCAACCGAAGGTCGAGGCGGAAGCGGAAGGGGCGGATTCGGCCGACGCGCCGCCTGAGGCCACGAGTCCGCCGGAGGAAGCGGCGTCGAGCGAGGCGGACGATTCCGAGGCCGCGAAGTCCGATTCGGGCGACGACCGCGTGGATGCGGCCGAAGACGCGCCCGCCGCAGCATCGCCGGAAGCCCCTGCTGCCCCCGTATCGCGCGCCGAGCGCCGCAAGCGGCGCCGCGAACGGGAGGCGGCGGTAGCGCTGGAGACCGAGGAGGAAGGCGTTCAGGAAGGCGGGTCGAAGGGCGCCGTTATCTTCCTAGGCGTGGTGTTCGGTTTGCTCATCGCCGCCGTGGCCGTCGCCATGGTCACCCGCTAAGGAATCCGTCCCATCGGAACTCCCAGGGTCGGGCTTTGCCCGACCCTTCTGACGCCTTCCTTAGTGGGAAAGTATGAGGAGCGCAGTCTCCACCGACGCACCGGTGTGATGGCCGTCGGCTCGTTCATTCCAGCACTAGCAATTTGAAGCACGCGAACATCCCTACCAGATCCCGCGACGGGCCACCGCGCTTCAAATTGCTAGTGCAGGGTGTGCTCCTGCCCGTCGTGTTTGACGGTGGGTACGTCCGCGTCGCGCGCCACCACGACCACCCAGGGTTCGTCGTCGGCCATCGACTCGATGCGCTGGATCGCGCGCGCGTCTTGGCGCTCACGCTCGGCCATCTGCGCGAGCTTGAGCCGGTGCAACTTGCGCCGGCGCCGGTAGCCCGCGATTAAGAGCAGGCCGGCGAATGCCCAGATCGTGCTGCCGCCCACGATGAGCGGGATCGAGCTGACGCGTTCGTTCAGGTCGGCGCGCCAGTCGGCTTCGAGCACCCCCGGCGTTCGCGCGTAGGCGTCGTCAAGGGACGCCACGAAGCCATCGCCCTCGGCGAGCTCTTCGATCAGTTCGCGAAAGCGACGGCCGTCGCGATCTTCGCGAAGGAAACGAACGACGTCGGCGGCTTGCGCATAGGCGAGGTTCACTTCGTGGCTGCGCGAAGGGAACGCGTCCGAAAGCGTCTCGAGGGGGAACAGCGTGTCACTCCGTTCGCCGTTCCACAGGGTCTTGAGCCGTTCAAAACCGTGTTCGCCCGCGTGGTTGATGGCAACGCCTTCGACGAACCAGCGCGGCAGGCGATGGCCGTTGACGGCCCGGTGCAGGGCGATGTGGCTTAGCTCATGCACAAAGACGGTGCCGATGTCGGGCACATCCCAGCTCTCCGGAGCAACCATTGAAAGCATGATGAGCCCGCGCGCGGTGTACGCAACGCCGGTAGCATTGCCCGGTGGAGGCGCGCCGGTGGGGGCCAGCTCTCGCATCTCCTCCGGGTTGCGGACGAGACGAACCTCGATCTGCTCGTCGACCTGCACGCCAAAGTCCGCTTCCAGGGCGGGCCACGCATCGGCTCGTTCGTCTTCGAGGTCTTCGATCATGGCCTCGGCGCCCTGCGGAAAGACCCAAGTGACCGGGCCTTGAACACGCGTGACGTAGGGCGCCCCGGGCGCGGGCAGATCCGGACCCATTTCGACGATTTGGTCCGCGGGTTGGGCCCACGCTCCGCCTGCGTAGGATGCGCAAAACGCAAGGAGCAGGGCTTGGAACGCGCGGCGCACGCTGAAGCGTATCGCGCTCGGTCCGCCCGAACAAACCAGTTCGTGCGGCTCGGCGACGTGGCTGAGCGTACCCCACGATTCTTCGACGAAGCGCCCGGTGGACAGCGTACGCGGCCGGTCCCTCCGCATCGGCCCACGCTTGTTCAAGAACGTCGTCGGCCCCTGTCGGCTCGTCGAATCAGCTCGCTCGACGTTCGTCGCCGCACAACGGCGGCGAGGTCCGGCCCGAAGAAGCGATCTACGGACCGGGCCGAAAACGCAGGATCGTCTGAGGCTCCGGGTCCTCGCGTTGCGATTCCACGACGACCCACGTGATCGCGCCGGCAAGAAGAAGCGCTCCGACGAAGTACGGCCAGTTCTTGCGAAAGAATCGCCGCGCCGGGCGCTCGGCCGGGGGCGGCGGCGCCGGCGACTGGGAAGCAAGCTCGGCGGCCTGCGAAGGATCGAGGGCCGCACGTCGACGGGCGGCGCGAACAGCGCGAGCCACGGACTCCGCTGTTTCCTCCGTATTCCGGTAGAAGGCGCCGGCCCCCACATCGAAGACCCGCACGTGAGGCTCAGCGCGCTGCACGACCACGACCGCGTCGGCAGAGCTCAGATCGCCGATCTCCGCCGCCGCGCTAAGGGCGTTTCGAGCCAACCGAGCGCGCGCCTGCCGAGCCGTGCTTCCGTCGCCCGCAGACTGACCAAGCAGCGCCTCCGCAAGCGCGCGGTCGCCCACGGCCACGAGCCCCATCGCTTCCAGCTCCGCACCCAGCTCCACGGCAAACGTGACAACCCCGCGGTCGGGATCGCCCGCGACAGCCATCGCAAACTTCGCTGCATCGAGCCCCCCCAGCCGCCCCGAAGCGGAACCGGATCCCGGACCGCCACCCGCTCCACCACCAACCCCCGAACCATCACCGGCGCCCGAACCATCACCGTCTCCGTCACCAGAACCGGCTCCGTCACCAGAACCGGCTCCGTCACCAGAACCGGCTCC
>JBCCRV010000247.1:0-9595 GCA_039201085.1 Myxococcota bacterium
CGGCGGCGGCGCTGGCGCGTCGGGACCCGGGTCTGTCCCCTCGGCACCGCCGCCCACGATCGATCCCTGGCAAGCGAGCAGGAGGCCAAAGGCGAGGAAGCGTCCCTTCATGGCCATCAACCTAGGCGGACTTCGGCGGAGCCCCCGTTACGCCCGTTTCGCCGTTCATGTCGTCGAACGCCGTGCTCACGTCACTCAAGTGCCTTGAAAACAGTGCCTTCAAAAGAAGGGTGAAACGCGGCGTTCCGCCTCGAGCTCGCCCACGCTTGGGCAGCCTTTGCGTGGTAGTGTGACGCCGTGAAGCTTGCGGGAAAGCACGTGCTCGTCACCGGCGGAAGCCGCGGCGTCGGCAAGGGCGCGGCCCTTGGGCTGGCGGCGGAGGGCGCCCACGTATTCATCACCGGTCGCCGCCTCGAGGCCCTCGAGTCGTGCGCCGAGGCGCTCGTGGCCGCCGGGGGAACGTGCACGCCCATCGTGTGCGATCACGACCGCGACGACGACGTACGCGCCGCCGTCGAGCGCGTATCCACCGAGGCGGGTGAGCTGCACGCGCTGGTCAACAACGTCTTTCAATCGCCGACGGGCCCGGTTTTCAACACGCCCTTTTGGAAGCAGCCCCTCTCGATGTGGGACACAATGCATCGCGTCGGTCTTCGCTCCCACTACGTCGCTTCGGCGCTCGCCGCGCCGCTGCTGATCAAGGGCGCCGAGTCGGGTGGGGCGCTCATCGCCAACATCTCCAGCTTTGGCGGCGCCAGCTACCAGGTGAACGTGGCCTACGGCGTTGGCAAAGCGGGCGTTGATCGACTCGCGCGTGATATGGCGCGCGATCTTCGTCCCCATAGCGTCTGCGTCGTGTCCCTTTACCCGGGCGTTGTGCGGACCGAGCGTGTGCTCGCCGGTGAACTTCCCTTTTCCACCGAAGTGAGCGAATCGCCGGAGTTCACGGGACGCGCCATCGCGGCGCTCCTCCAGGACGACGCGCGCATGGAGCGCAGCGGGCGCGTGCACGTCGTTGCCGAGCTCGCCCGCGAGTACGGCTTCACGGACACCGATGGCAGCACGCCCGCCTCCCTGCGCGAGCTCGCCGCAGAGGCGAAGCGAAAGAAGGCCGAGGCCAAAAAGCAGAAGGCCGCGAAGCCGAGGGGCGACCAGCCCGGCGCCACAGGCGCCGGCGCGATGAGTGCCCACGAAGAGCCCGACTCGATTGAAGCGAGCTCCACTTCCGACCGCAGTTCCATGTCCGACCGCAGTTCCGTGTCCGACCGCAGCTCCAATCAAGACCGCCCCACGAAGAACGAGACCCGCCCATGACCGCGTCGCCCATCGAACCCGTACCCCACCTTCGCGGCATTGCCGAGAGCTACCAGGGGCGCCTTCGCGACGAGGCCGCCGCCATCGAACGCGAGCGACGCGTGCCGAAGGCGCTCGCCGACGAGCTCGCTTCCGCGGGCTTCTACCGCATGCTCACGCCCAAGAGCCTCGGCGGCGGCGAAGTGCATCCCCGCGTCTTCGTCGAAAGCCTCATCGCCCTAGGCCGCGGCGACGGCGCCACGGCCTGGACCGTGATGACGGGAAGCACGACGGGTCTGCTCGCCGCGTACCTTCCGCGCGAGGGCGCCGCTGCTCTCTTTGGCGATGGCGCCTCGATTCCCGCCGGCGTTTTTGCGCCCCTTGGTCGCGCCACGCCCGTCCCCGGCGGCTACCGGCTGAGCGGTCGCTGGCCCTTCACGAGCGGCGTCGAAAACTCCGCCGTGCGCCTGGGCGGCGGCATGGTCTTCGAGGAAGGCGTCGACGGCCCACGCCTCCTTTCAAACGGCCAACCGGAGATTCGCAGCTTCTTCCTGCGCGCCGAAGACACGCGCATCGAAGACACTTGGAAGACCTCGGGCCTTCGTGGAACGGGCTCGCACGACATGGTCGTCGAAGACGTCTTTGTACCGAACGAGCACACGGCCTGCGTCTTCAGCGATGCGCCCAAGGAAGGCGGCGTCCTTTACCGCTTCCCGCTCTTCGGCCTGCTTTCCCTCGGCGTGTCCGCCGTGGGCCTCGGCATCGCCCGCGCCGCCCTCGATGCGATTCGCGAGGTCGCCGTGCGCAAAAAGCGCGGCCGCCGAAGCCTCGCGGAAACGGAGCTCGCCCAGCTGCGCTACGCGAGCGCCGAAGGCGAACTGCGCGCCGCCAAGGCGCTCATGCTCTCCACCCTCGATGAAGCGTACGCGTCCGCCCAGCGCAGCGAGCGCGGCGAAGGCCTGAGCGCTGAAACGCGCGCCAGCTTGCGCCTCGCGGCCACCCACGCCGCCAAGGCCGCCGCAAGCGTGACGGACGCCGCCTACCACCTCGGCGGCGGCGCCTCGATCTACGACTCGAACCCGCTCCAGCGCCACTTTCGCGACGTGCACACGATGACCCAGCACATCATGGTCAACGAAGTGTCGATCAAGCCCGTAGGCCGCATCCTCTTCGGCCTGCCGACCGACGTCAGTCAGCTCTAAGTCTGCTTCGGTCGCCGGAGGTCGGCTGGGGGCAACGGGAGCGTCTCCGTTCGAGCGCTCCCAGGTTCAAAGCAGACTTGGCGAGTCCTACGGACTCGAACGCCGATCGTGAGGCGCGGACGTGAAGAGTGAGGCGTGGGAGTGAAGAGTGGCGTGGGAGGGGATATCTTCGGAGAGGCCGTTCTAACGCATCACTCATCCGCCGTTTTCTCAGGGCAAGGCCCCTGCTTCGCAGGGAGCGCCCCTGCTTCGCAGGGCAACGGCGCGAACAGAAAGACCTCGCGCGCGATAGCGCGCCAAGCGTCGCCGACGGCGACGCTACTCCCAGCCCCACCAACCGTTCGGCTGTCCGCCCATGCCCATGGCGCTTGAACCCTGCGGCCGCATGGCGCCGGAGCGCATCGCCCGCATGCGCGGACGCATTCGAGCAGGCGCGGCGCGCTCCGGTTCGGCGTTCATCGCACCGCTTTCCGCTTCGACGACCTCCGCTTCTGGCTCGACGTTTGGCTCGCTCGCTTCGGGAATCGCCGGAAGCGTCACGGGCTCGATGCGCGCTTCCACCGGCGGCGCTTCGAGCGGATCGCTCGTCGGCTCCGCCGAGCCCGCCCCGATCCAAAGGCCCGCTCCAAGCAGGGCGGCGCCGCCCATGGAGAGCGCCAACCAAGATCGCATACGACCCTTCGGCGCGGGCGCTGGGCTGTAGTCGTAGTCGGCGGCCGAATCGCTCGGCACTTCCTCGGCGGCCACGGTCACCGAGGGCGGCGGGTTCTTGAGGGCCTCGCCGATCTTCGTGCGCAGGTGTTCGCGGCGCGTCGCGAAATGCTCGTCGAGGTACTGCTCCAGCGAAGACTCGTGCACGTCGACGGCTTCGCAGAGACGCTCGGCCACCTCGTGGGCGCTGGTCGGGCGGTGTTCGGGCTCCTTCGACAGCAGCTCCATCAAGAGCTGCTCCAGTTCGACGGGAATGTCGCGGCGGTGCTCCGCGATGTCCGGCGTCGGGCCGAAGAGAATCTGCTGGGGCATGTCCGAATCGAAGCCGCCGGAAAAGAGGCGCTCGCCGGAAAGCGATTCGAAGAGCACGACCCCGAGCGCGTAAAGATCGGTGCGAAGGTCGGGCTTTTGAAAGCGCAGCTGCTCCGGAGCCATATAGCCGAGCTTTCCCTTGAGAATGCCCGTGGCCGTTTGCTCCTGCGCGCCGAAGGCCTTGGCGATGCCGAAGTCCGTCACGCGAACGGAGCCGTCGTAGCCGAGCAGAATGTTCTGCGGGGAGACGTCGCGGTGCACCACGCGAAGGTGGGTGCCGTCCAGGCTTTGAAGCTGGTGTGCGGCGTGAAGCCCGCGCGCCACGTCGGCGGCGATGCGCGCGCAGAGCGACACGGGAAGGTGCGCGCCCTTGGGCTTGCGCCGCAGCAGCTGGGCGAGCGAAAGGCCTTCGACAAAATCCATCACGAGGTACGGACCTTCGGACGACTCGCCCACGTCGAGCACGGCGACCACGTTCGAATGGCGAATGAGCCCGGCGATCTTGGCCTCGGCGAGAAACATCTTTCGAACGCTCGGCTCTGCCCGGTAGTGCTCGTGCAGGGTCTTCATCGCGTAGAGGCGCTCGAACTCGCCGTCGCGCCGCACCACGAGCGTCACCGCCCCAATGCCGCCCCGGGCGATCGTGAAAAGCGGCTGGTATGCGAGCGCGGGCTCCGCCTTGGCCGCCACGTCGCTCAAGGCGCCCGCCGCTGGTCCGCGCCCACGTCCCACACGCCCGCGGCAGGGCGCGATTCGCCGTCGATGTCCACGCCCTCCACTTCGCCCAGCAGGTTCGTACCGGCGCCGATCGCCGGCGAGCCTTCCGCGAGGTGCAGGTCTTCGGACCCCTGCGTCACCCGCATGAAGATCGCGCGTGGATCGCCCGCGTCCACGTCCGATTCGCCTTGGCTGCAGTCGGACTCGTCCGAACCCCGGGGGCGGTCGAGCCACATCGGGTCCGCGCCGACGGCGCTCCGGTCCGTCGAAAGGTTGTTCCCGCTTGCGGGGTCGACGGTCGCCAGGGCGCCCGGCGCATCGCGCCCCCAAGAAGACACGAAGAAGGCGCCGCGCTGAAAGCCGCCTTCCCGTTCGATCGCACAGCCAAGGCGCTGGCTCGCATGGGCGATCGAGTTTCGAATCATCAGCTCGTTTCCTTGGCCGCCGTGGGCGCCAACGCAGCCCAGGATCGGCGTGTACGCGCCCCGCATGCAGTCGAGCACCGAGACGTGGTCCACCTCAAGTCGGCTCATGCGCGCGTCGCGAAGCACGATGGCTGAGCGTGCGATGTCGTAGAAGACGCTGTTGCGCACGCTCACGACGATGTCTTCACCGCGAATATGAATGCCGTCAGCGGCCGACTCGAGCGTGCGCGCCGCGCCATCGCTGTGCACGAGCAGGTGCTCGAGCTCGACGCCCGTGCTGCGAACGACCACGCCGTGGTAGCCGTCGTTTTGCTCATGCTCCTGGTTGTTGGCGGACCAGCCTTGAATCTCGAACCACTCGACGTGTGTATAGGGAACCCGAACGTCGATGGCGCCTTCATGAATGAGCTCGCCCCGGTCCGGGCCCGTGGCGATCGAAAAGCGGTGGGCGAGTTCGACGCCGCGCCCCGCCCGTCCGCGGTGCCGCTGGCCCGGCGCAACGGTCAGGTAGAAGCGGTGCACGGGATCGGTGATCGATCCTTCGAAGAGCAGTCGGCCCGTGAAGGGCGAGTCGGCGTAGGCCACGCCCACTTCGGTGCGTCCTTCGTCCATGAGGTTGCCCTCGCGCTCGTCTTCCCAGGCCTGAAGCGAGCGGTACGCCCGCTCGATGCGAAAGGGGGCATCGAGGTCACGGGACACGGTGGACTGCAGCAGCAGGCGCGACGAGCTCACGCGGCCCAAGATGAACGCGCTCTCTTCCCGCTCCGTGCCGCCCACAAAGACGATACGGTCGCCCGCGCCCACGTTGGTCGGCAGATCCGCGGCGGGCACGGTGACGCGCGTTCCGCTCGCTTCGACCTGCGCGCAAAAGCCCACGTGCACGGCGTCTTCGGCCGTGCCGATCGAGCGCAGGTTGACCCCTTCGTTCACGCATTCACCGGGGCGGCAGGGCCAATCATCCGGCCAATCGGAAAGGACCCACGCGTCCGAGTTAGCGCACGTTTCCGGCGGCGTGCGTCCCGTTTCGGGCCGCGCATCGAGCTGCGCGTCGCCGCTCACGCACGCCGGCGCGCACGCGCCGCCGAGGCACGTTTCCGTTTCGCCGCAGTCGAGGAAGTCCGCGCAGCTCGCCGTGAAGCGAAGCCAAACGTGCTGCCGTTCGCCGTCGACGTAGCGGCCGATGGCCCGCTCGCGGGCAAAGGGGCGCGCGCCTTCGCCCGCCGGATCGCCCGCGTCGAAGAGCTCGAACACCAAGTGGTAGGGGCGCGTCACGTCGCCGTCGCGCGGGTGGATCGGCTGCTCGAAGGGAAAGCCCGCTTCCGCGTCCGGTCCGCGCAGCACGACGTTCTGCGACGCGAGCTCTTCGCCGCTTTCGCCGATCACCCGCACGCGAATCGACTGGGCCCGGGCCTGGACGGCTTCGTCCGCGTCCACGTGCAGGATCACCTGCGTGGCCTCGGACTGGCAGGCGGCCAGCAGCGCTAGGGCGAGCACAGCCGCCCGACTCATAGCGAGCCCCCGATGCCGACGCCGAAGAGCGTGGCCTTGTTGCCGAAGACCGGATCCACCACTTCATCATTGTTCCGCCGAAGCAAGACGCCCAGCGTCGTCGCGGCCCCGACGGCGAGCACGACGCCCGCCGTGATCCAGAGGGCCCGCCGCCGCAGCGCCCGCTGCTGCACCTGGACCGGCGCCAGGTGCACGCGAAGGGCAGGCTCCGTGCCGCCCGTGACCATGAAGCGTCGCTCGACGCTGGTGTACCCCTCGCTCTGGGCCGAGTAGACGTGCGCGCCTTCGTCGAGGCATTCGCGGTACGGCTCGTCGTTGCGCACGGCACGAGGCGCGCCCGTGTCGATGCGCAGACGCGACGACTCGGCGCCCGTCACGCGAAAGGTCACATTGGCCGTACGGGCCCGCGAACGCTCGCGCAGCGCCTCCACGGCCCGCGCGCGGTCCGTCGGCAGCTCGCCGTAGCGCCCCGAGAGCAGCACCTGGTAGAGCTGAACGCTGCTGCAGTGCTTGCCGAGCCGTCCGCGCACCTCCGCCAAGTTGAAGACCGTGGCCGAGCGCGGGTCGAGCTCGAGGGAACGCGAGAGCAGCTCTTCGGCGAGCTGAAGCTCGTCCCCTTCGCGCGCCTCCATGGCCCGCTCAAAGAGGCCGCGCGCCGAATCGTCTTGCGCCGCCGCTCTAGGCGCGAAGCTCATCATGAAGAGCCCCGCCGTAAACAGCCCCAAGCGGAGCCTGCAGATCTTCCTCACGACACCACCGGCGCGAGCCGCGCGAGCGTCGGCTGGCAAAAGGTGGTGTCTTCGAGGGCGTAGTTAAAGGTGCGCCCTTGCCGCTCGGCTTGGCACGCGCCCGCTCCGACCAGGCGCTGCATGCCGACCTGCACCCTGCGCAGCGCCAGACCGAGGGCCTCGGCCACTTCGTGCGTGGTCGCGCTTCCACCGTGGCTTCCGAGGAAGCGCAGGATCAGCTCATCGTGGTCCGGCGTGCAGCGCGGATCGGGCAGCACGAAGGGCCCCGCCGCTTCGAGCACGTATCCGCCGCTCCTTCGCTCGATCCTGCCGCGTGCGCCGAGGTAGTCGCGCATGCGGTGTACAAGCTGACGGAGCGTGCCCCCGTGACGCGGACCGTCCATCGCAAAGCCGTACACCTGCTCGAAGAGCGCCGCGTCTTCCAGGCCTTTCGCTTCCGCAAAGGCGAGCGCCGCAAGCGCCGTCAGCGTTCGAACCTGCGTACGCGGCACGGGCGGCGGCGCATCCGCCTCGAGCAAGGGAAGGGCGCCACGAACGACGCGCCGAGGCCGTTGGGCGCGGTCGACGAGGATGAACGCGCCCGCGATCTCGGCCCCGTCGAGGCCGACTTCCGGCGAGCAGAAACCCGTAAGCGCCGAGGGGATCGCATCGGATCCGCCGGCGAGCCATCGGTCCGCGTCCTCGTCGTAGGCGGTGGGCTCGCGCGTGTCGAAGGCGGCGCGAACGATGCGAAACTCGTCCGCCAAAAAGGCCACGCCGTGGAGCGCGTCGACGGCCGCGGCCGACGACGAGGCAAGGCCCCGCTCGTCGCCCTGATCGGCGGCGCGTACCATGGCGTGCAGGGCCCGCGGCGCGCCAAAGGCCGCATTCGCGTCGTCGGCGACGGAGGCTTCGCCAACGAGCGCCTGTTCCCACTCCACCCATGCCCCGATCGGCGCCGGGACGACCCGGCGAAGGGACGCCAAGATGCGCGCCGCGAGGTGCGGCAAGCCGGCGATGCGCCGCGCCCGGGCGAGCACCGTTCCGGACACGTACTCGCTAAAGAGAATGCCCTCGGCGCGCGCCATGCGAACGGCTTTGCGCGCGACGGCGACGGCTTCTTCGATCTGTCCGAGGCAAAGCTGAGCGAGCGCGGACGCGGTGGCGGCGTAGCTTCGCAGGTCGCCACGCTTGGCCTTGGCGGCGCGCGGCGCGAGGGCGTCCGCCGCTTCTTGGGCGGCGGCGTACTCGCCTGAAAAGAGGAGCCGCCAGGCGCGGGCATGAAGGGCGTCGTCGCTGGCGCTTTCGCTTTGGGCGAGGCTCAGCGCGCGTGCATCGAGGCGGAGGACTGCGCGAACGACCGCGTCCGTTTGCGCAAAGCCATGAAGTTTTGGATGGCGCGCAAAGTTGGCCAATCCGCCTTCCGGCGGACTCATCGCACCGTCCACCAGGCTTGCCCGCATTTGGCAAAGCGCGCCCCACGCCGCGTCATCTTGCTCGGCGCTGAGGGTGCTTAGGAGGTGATAGAGCGGCCGGTAGTCACCGGTGCTCGACGCCTCGTATGCAGCCATGCGGGACACGGTTTGCATGGCCCATGATGATCGCTCCTGGGGGGGCTGACAAGGTTTGGCGCATGGGGCGTGACAGACGAAAAAGCGTGGCCGATCTAGTTTTTTTCCATGAGGTTCCGCCAAGCGTTTGCCCTCCTAGGCCTCTGGCTGGTCGCCTGTGAGGGCGCCATCGAGGACGGTCCCGCGCCCGCCGCCGAGCTCGGTCCGATCGGGCAGGACCCCGGCGTGGCGCCGGATCTGGCCCCTGACGACACCGCCTGGCGTCCCTCGGCCCTGCTGACCTCGCGCCAGTTCGAGAGCGCCGCGTCGGACCTGCTGGGCGTGGAGGTGCGTGCCGCGCTGCCCGCCGAGAACCGCGCCGACCACTTCGTCGACAACGCCTTTGAGCACGTGGCGACGGAGCTCTCCGAAGAGGTGCGTTTCGATGCCGCCGAGCAGGTTGCCCGAAGCATGGACGCGGCGGCCCTTGAAGCGGCCCTTGGCTGCTACGAGTTCTGCGACGCCACGTCCCTCGCGCCGTTCCTTCGGCGCGCCTTTCGGTCCGAGGTGCCCTTGGACGAGCGCGAAGCGCTGGCGGAGCTCGTGCGCCAAACGGAAGATCGCACCGAAGGCCTTCGGCTGCTCATCGAGGTGGTGCTGCTTTCGCCTCAGTTTCTCTATCGGATCGAGTCGCTCGCCCCGGACACGGAGGTCGTCGAAGGGTTGGGCAACGCCGACGGTTTCACCATGGCGTCACGCCTCGCGTTCCTCCTCTGGTCCTCCGGCCCGGACGACGCGCTGCTCGACCTCGCCGAAAGCGGCGCGCTTGAAGATCCCGTCGTCGTCGAAGAGCAGGTGGAGCGCATGGTCGCTGATGCACGCTTCGCGCGCACCATCGAGTCCTTCCACGAGCAGTGGCTCTCCCTTCAGGTGGTCGCCGGCATCGAAAAGGCTGGCGACGGCAGCGAGAACTTTCGCGGCATGGGGCCGAGCTGGCGCGAAAGCCTCGATGCCTTCATCGAGAGTCGCTTTCCCCTTGGTCTTGAGGCCATGCTCTCGGGCGCCGATCTGCATCTCACACCGGACCTCGCGGAGCGCTACGGCTTCGCGCCCGCGGACGGCGTGGCCGCCTACGCTTTTCCCGAAGA
>JBCCRV010000248.1:0-9592 GCA_039201085.1 Myxococcota bacterium
CGATCGAAACACTCGAGAATGCGAAAGTCGCGCGCGCCTGGATTGTGGAGGCCCTTGGCGAAGACGCCGTTGCCAAGCACTTCGTGGCCCTGTCTACCAACGAAGCGCGGGTCGTCGACTTCGGCATCGACGCCGCCAATATGTTCCCGTTCTGGTCGTGGGTGGGCGGGCGCTACAGCCTCTGGAGCGCGATTGGTCTCTCGATTCTTCTGGCCATCGGCGAAGCCAACTTCGTGGCCCTCCTCGAAGGCGCCCACGCGGTCGACGAACACTTCCGAACCACGCCCCTTGAGCAAAACGTGCCGGTGCGCATGGCCCTTCTGGGCCTTTGGTACGCCAACTTCTGGGGCGCTGCGACGCACGCCATCCTCCCCTACGACCAGTACCTTCACCGTTTTCCCGCGTACCTCCAGCAGGCCGACATGGAGAGCAACGGCAAACGCGTCACCCGCGATGGAACGGTCGTCGACTACGCCACTGGCCCGATCGTTTGGGGCGAACCGGGCACAAACGGCCAGCACGCGTTCTACCAGTTGATCCATCAGGGCACGCGCCTCGTTCCCTGCGATTTCATTGGCGTATGCAAACGGCGCCATGCCATCGGCGAACACCACGACATCCTCATGGCGAACTTCTTCGCGCAGACGGAAGCGCTCATGCGGGGCCGCACGCTCGAAGAAGTAAAAGCCGAGGCCAAGGCAAGGGGCGAGAGCCTGAGCGATGCAGAAGCCATGCATCGCGTCTTCCCGGGCGACCGCCCCACGACCACCGTGCTCCTCGATCGGCTCGACCCTCATTCGCTCGGTGCCCTGATCGCGCTCTATGAGCACAAGATCTTCGTCATGGGTGCGCTTTGGAACGTGAACTCCTTCGACCAGTTCGGCGTCGAGCTCGGCAAGCGGCTGGCGACGACCATTCTCGACGAAATCCGTGCAAACGCTCCCGGCGATCACGACGCGTCAACGAACGCCCTGCTCACGCGCTACCTGAAGAGCCTCGCGTAGCCGACAGCCCCACATGGTTTTGCGACGGCATTGCCGTGAGCGACTTTGGTGAACACGCCGCGGTCGAACGCCCGCGACATTCGATCTGCCCGCTCGTTCAGAACGGCCCGTGACGGCGGTGAAGACCGGCGCGGCGCAACCATGCATCGTCGCCGATCGTGCGGACGCCCCCCCTAAAAGCGGCAGAGCAACCCCATATGCGGCAAACGGAGACGCGCCTACTCAATGGCGAGCGCTGTGCTACCGGCGCTGCCGCGAATGCGAACGACGTCGGCTTCGCCCTCGTCCTCGTTGCGCGAAGCGGCCGGTGCGGGTGAATCGTCCGCAAAGGGGTCCATGGCCAGCGTGGGCGTAGGCAGAGGCTGACGCGTAGCGGGCGCGGGCGCGGGCGCAGAAGCGAACGCGTCGGCCGACTCGAGCGGAGCGAGCGTCATGCCAGGGAGCGCCAACGCGCGGCGCGGCGCGGGTGCGGGCTGGACGTCGTCATCGAAGTCAAGGGCCAGCGTCGTCGCGCCCGCCGACACGGCCGCAGGCGATGGGCCGGCCGCAAGGCTTGGTTGTACATCCAGGCTTTCTTCCGTGTCCGCGAAGAGAAGCGTCTGGCCGATGCGCTGAGCGGGCATGGTCGGTGCATTCGGCGCCGGTTCGGGGCGCGCGCGCGGACGGGCACGTTCGATCGGCGCACTCACCTCGCTCGTTCCGGGCTGCATCGCGGACATGATGGCGCGAATCACAATCCGACGTCCGCCGAGGCGCGCGGTCTCACGGCGAGAGTTCTGGCCGTTGCGGTAAAGCACGGTGATTCGACCGCCGAGGAGGCTCACGTTGACAACGTCCCGGAGTGAGGACGAGCGTTCGTCGTTGAGGCCGACAACGGTCCGCGAGGTCGCTTGGGCCAACGCGCGACGCAGGCGCACCGTCGCCAGGCGGCCCATGCCTTCGGTGACCAGAACCACGGCTCTGTCACCATCCTGCGCGTGGGCCCGTGAGATAGAGCCCGGTATCGAACTGTTCAACGGAACCAGGGCTCCGCTAAGGGCAAGGCAAAGGCCTAAACGAATCAGCTTCCGAACCATCTTTCCCGACTCGAAGAGTCCATCGATTTTGAGCTGGACGCAAGGGGCTTCATTCACGAGCCCCACCCGGCGAACCGTGCCGAGCATCGTTCGCATGTCGCGTCCGACGTGCGGCGCCCCTATAAATATAGGGGTCTAACGTGGGATGGGGGCAGGTGGTCGATGGTCGGCGTGGAGCGCCGACGTGGCGATCGTGAATGAAGTCCCGCGGGTCTGTTGACGTCGAAACGTTGACTTCCGCCGCCAGTGGCTCCTAACGGGGCTTTTTTCGGAAAATCACGCGATCGCGTCAAGGCGCGCCTGGGCCCAATCGACGGCCCGCTGGAGCTCTTCGTACGCGTGGCCGGAGTGATAGTCGCCAAAGGCCGCGAGGGCTTTTGTGGCGTCCTTCAACTCCGCCTCGGTCTCCGCACGGTCGATGTCCTCTGGCAGTGCGAACACATCCGTGAGCACCCGAACGCGGGTCGAGTCCGCCTCGGTGAAGCCCGCGCCGACGGCCACAACGTGGACCTTGCCGCCGCTCTCATAGCGCAGAACACCCGCCCGCAACGACGCGAGCACAGGCACGTGGCCCGGCAGTACGCCGAACTCACCGGAGACGCTCGGAAGCTCCACCTCCGTGGCTTCCGTTTGAAACTGCAGGCCGAGGGGGGTGGCCACTTCGAGCGAAAGGGTCGACATCGGTTCTCGCTTTCAGCGCGCCTACTTGTCGGCCTTCTCGAAGGCTTCCTTTACGGAGGCGATGTCGCTCTTGTAGAGGAAGAACTGCTCCGGAATGTGGTCGCACTTGCCGTCGAGGATCTCCTCGAAGCCGGCAATGCTGTCTTCCAGGCTGACGTACACGCCGGGCGTGCCCGTGAACTGCTGCGCAACGAAGAAGGGCTGGGAGAGGAAGCGCTGAATCTTGCGCGCGCGGTCGACGGTCTGGCGGTCTTCTTCGCTGAGCTCGTCCATGCCGAGAATGGCGATGATGTCGAGCAGGTCCTTGTAGCGCTGAAGCGTTTCCTGAACGCCGCGCGCCACGGTGTAGTGGCGCTCACCGATGATGGCCGGGTCGAGCATGGTGGACGAGCTATCGAGGGGGTCCACGGCCGGAAAGAGGCCGAGCGACGCGATGTCGCGCGAAAGCACGGTCGTCGCGTCCAAGTGGGCGAAGGTCGTCGCCGGCGCCGGGTCCGTGAGGTCATCGGCGGGTACGTACACGGCCTGCACGGATGTAATCGAACCCTTCGACGTCGATGTGATGCGCTCCTGAAGGCCGCCCATGTCGGTGGAGAGCGTCGGCTGGTAACCGACGGCCGAAGGAATGCGGCCGAGAAGCGCGGACACCTCCGAGCCGGCCTGCGTGAAGCGGAAGATGTTGTCGACGAAGAGCAGCACGTCTTGGCCGAACTCGTCGCGGAAGTGCTCGGCGATCGTCAGCGCCGTCAGCGCGACGCGGGCGCGGGCACCGGGCGGCTCGTTCATCTGACCGAAGACCAGCGCAGTCTTCGAAAACACCGTGTCGCCGGAGTCGAGCTTCGACTCGATCATCTCGAGCATGAGGTCGTTGCCCTCGCGCGTGCGCTCGCCAACGCCCGCGAAGCAGGACACACCGCCGTGCGATTTCGCGACGTTGTTGATGAGCTCCATGATCGTCACGGTCTTGCCCACGCCCGCGCCGCCGAAGAGACCGATCTTGCCGCCCTTACGGTAGGGGGCGAGGAGGTCGATGACCTTAATGCCCGTTTCGAACACCTCAACCTTCGTCGACTGCTCGACGAAGGCGGGGGCGTCGCGGTGAATCGGGAGCTTCGACTTTGCCTCGACGGGACCGGCTTCGTCCACGGGGGCGCCAACGACGTTCAGAATGCGGCCAAGGCAGGCTTCGCCGACTGGCACGGAAATCGGCGCGCCGGTGTTCTTCACGGCCATGTTTCGAACGAGACCGTCCGTCGAATCCATGGCGATCGCGCGGACTGTTCCTTCACCGAGGTGCTGCGCCACCTCGAGCGTGAGGTTCCAGGGCTCGCCCGAAATACCGGGGTTGGACACCTGTAGCGCGGTAAGGATTTCCGGGAGGTTGCCGGCGGTGAATTCCACGTCGACGACGGGTCCGATGACCTGGGTGATTTTGCCGTTCTGAAGGTCTGCCATGCTTATGTTCCGGGGGCTCCCGACGTGCTCGTTCGAAGGAGCGCTTTGCGGGGCATTTTTGCGATATTTTTGCCGGTTTCCGACCGCGTTTCGGGCGGATTTGCGGGGGACGTAGCATGGGCCTTGAAGGGGGTCAACGCCGCCTCCACGAAGCGGGTGGCGCCCGTCAAAGATGGGGCGTAGCGCGGACGCACGAACGCAAAAAGGCTGCGGTTTAGGCGGAAGCGGTTCGCTGATCGTCGGCAACCTGGTCTTGGACGGCGAGTCGCGCCTGAGCAGCAAGGCAAAGGGCCAATGCCGCCGCATAGCGGCGGACTTGCATGCCCCCCATCAGTAGCCGGGCGGAACGTTTGCCGGCGCGCGCTGCGTAAAGACGCCCGGCGCGGATGCGCGCTGCTTAAGGGCGGCGAGCACATCGATCAGCCGACGCGCCGTGGCCTCGTCGTAGAATCGAGGTCGCAGTGCGGCGCGCCGTCCCGTGATCACATCGACCTGAAAAACGCCGCGCCCCTGGAGCAGGCCGATCTCCGTCATTTGGTTGTAGACGAGTGTGCGTCGTCCATAGCGGCCGTAGAACTGAAGCGACTCCGCGGTGGCCTGCACGGAAATCGGCCGCTGGGCGCGCCCAAGAAGCTGCGCCACTTCCATGTAGGGATCCTGAACCGTCTGCGGGTTCGGAACGTGGTCGAGGTAGGTCCAGCGGGAGCAGCCAACCAAGGAGAGCAAGCCAAGGGCCAAGAGCACGCGATGCATGCCCGCGAGTTTATCCCATCGCGGTGCTCTTCGCCTTCGCGGCGCGCTCAAAAGTTGAGCGTGAAGTTGGGACCAAAGGTGTGCTGAGTCAGGTCCTCGAAGGTGCGCGAGTTGTCGAGCTGGCCCAGAAAGCGAAAGCGATAGAGCACGCTGAAGCCGAAGACGCGCCACTGAAAGCCAAGGGTCAGCCGTACGTTTCGAACGTCCGCAAAGCCCTGGTCGTAGGCGTTGAAGTACCCGAGCGCGTACGCCACCTCAAAATAGAAGCGCCCGGCGCGAAGGCGCGCACCAAGGTCTAGGCCGAAGGCGTAGAAGCCCGAGGTTTCGAAGAAACCGAAGTCATCCTCGCAGTCACAGGCGGAAAACCACTGACCGCCTTCCGCACTCACCCCAGCGAAAAGCTGGAAGCCCCGCGTGTGCATCACGTCGTAGAGCCCCGCCCCACGCACGCCGACGAACACGCCTTCACCGCCGAAGATCGGTCCGAACTGAAGCACCAAGCGCTTTGGTCGGTCGTCGACAACGGGCTGCTGGTACGCCGCGCCGGGTCCAAAGGTGTTTCCGGGACCGTAGGTCGGCGCGGGCGCAACGGGTACGGGCGCCATCGCGGCGGCGATCGGCGGGCCTTCGGCGCCGCGCTGCGCATCGAGCCGCGAGAGTTCGCCGACGAGCGCCTCGAGTCGATAGCGAGACGCGATGCCTGCGTCCTGCTGGCCGACGGCAAGGGCCTGCTGGAGGGACGTCCGCGCCGTATCCACCCGCGATTGCACGCTCGCCGGCAGCTCGCTTGGAGAGGCCGCGTTCGCGCTGCGCAGCGCGCGCACGATGGTCCGCCAATGGTGATGGGCCACGAGCGCCGCGATCGGCGGCGTGATGAGCATGTTCGCGCCCACGCTCACGCTGTCGTCGAAGAGCCAGTCCATCGGCCCGGGCATCGCCGTCGGCGTGCGCACGGAGGCTTCGGCGAAGAGGGCGCGAATCGCCGAGACGGGCGCGGCGCGAATCGTACCCTCGACGCCGATAATCACGCCGACGAGATTGGCGCCGGCCAGCACGGGCCCGCCGAGCGACGCCGCCCCCAGGTTCGCCTGAAGCTCGAGCCGCCCTTGCCCGTCGAGGCGGCGCAGCGACGCAAGCGCCGTTACGGGCAAAGCGACGTCCCCTGGGTAACCCACCGCCTCCAGGTTTTGGCCGGGCGTCAGCACCGGCAGGTTTACGGGCGTCGCCAAAAAATCGCCGGCCTCCGGTGTGATGCGAAGCAGCGCCAGGTCCCGTCCCTTGGAAACGACCACCGCCGGCCGCAGCTCGCCGCCGCCCGCAAAGCGCACGAAGATGACCTCAAGGCCGTCGACCAAGCTCGCGGCCGTTGCGATGTGCCGATCGTCCACCCGAGTTCCACTGCCAAAGCGCCGCTCCGGACGAAACACCGTGCGCGGCACGCCGGCGATCAACTCGGGAACGGGCTCGACGCCGCCCACGCCCAGCACCTGCACCACGGCCCGCTCCTGCGCAACGGCGGTTGCCGTCGCGGCAAACGCCAGCGCAATTCCTAGAGCCCAACCCCGCATGACCCCCACCATTACGAAAGGGCCGCGGCGGGACAAGCCGCCGGGCCCTTTGCGAGGCGCCGTCACGCCACGCTAAACGACCACCACGATTCGAGGACACGCATCGGCGAGGATGAAGCGTCGCTCTGCGATTGGGGACGACGCAAGACGGCTATCGGCCATTCAAGGAGGACCCAAACGCAGAGCAGCGCGCGTCAGACCGGACGCGTTGTCGAATCGCGGTCGGTTATTTAGCCCTTGAGGGCTTCGGCGCCGCCGATGATCTCCATCAGCTCCGTGGTGATCGCCGCCTGGCGCGCACGGTTGTACTGGAGCGAGAGGCGATCGATCATGTCCGATGCGTTGTCCGTCGCCGCCTTCATGGCGTTGGCGCGCGCTGCGTGTTCGGACGCCACCGATTCGAGGAGGGCGCGAAAGACCTCGAGCTCGACGTACATCGGCAGGAGGCGGTCGAGGAGCGCTTCCTTGTTCGGCTCGTAGTCGTAGTCGATGCCGCCGCCACCTTCGAGTTGCTTCGGAACGATCGGTAGGATCTGCTCGAGCACGACCTCCTGCGTGAGGCGGCTCTTGAACTCGTTGTAGGCGAGAATGCAAAGGTCGAGCTCTTCCTCACCCTTCACGTACTCGTTCACGATCGCACGGCCGATTTCCCCGGCCTGCTCGAAGGTCAGGTTTTCGAAGACCTCCGTGAAGTCGTGGCGAATGTCCGCGTTGCGGCTCTGGAAGTACCGGCGGCCCTTGCGGCCGATGACGGTGAAGACGACCTTAACGCCGGCCTTCGTGAGCTCGCGCCACTTTTCCTCCGCGGCCTTGCAAATGCTGGCGTTGAACGCGCCGGCGAGACCGCGGTCGGACGTCATCACGACGATCATCGCCGTTTCCGCATCGCGCTCGTCCAGAAGCGCATGCCGCGTTTCCGCGTCGTCTTCCTTGCTGCGCGCGGCCACGCCTGAGAGCACATCAAAGGTCTTCAGGGCGTAGGGCCGGAGCTCCAGGATCTGCTGCTGAGCTTTGCGTAAACGCGCCGTCGCCACCAGGTTCATCGCCTTGGTGATCTTGCGCGTGTTCTTCGTCGTGCCGATCCGGGTACGAATCTCTTTGAGGGTCGCCATAACGAGCCGTCCCTTAGTTCGCTTCGAAGGTCTTGGCGAAGGCCTCGCAAGCACTCTGCATCTTGTCCTTGAGGCCCTCCTTCTTGAGGCTGCCCACGCTGACGATCTGCTTGAGCAGGTCGGCGCGCTCGGACTTCATCCACGTGACGAGCTCGTTGTGGTAGCGGCGAACTTGGTCCGTCGGCACGTCGTCCACGAAACCGTTCGTCGACGCGTAGATCACAACGATCTGCTCGGACACGTCGATGGGCGCGTCCTGGCCCTGCTTGAGCGTTTCCACGAGGCGCTGGCCGCGGGCGAGCTGCTTCTGAGTCGCTGCATCGAGGTCCGACGCGAACTGGGCGAAGGCTTCCATCTCGCGGAATTGGGCCATCTCCAGGCGCATCGTGCCCGAGACCTCCTTCATCGCCTTGATCTGCGCGTTACCGCCCACGCGGGACACGCTGACGCCGACGTTGATGGCCGGACGAACGCCCGAGTTGAAGAGGTCCGCCTCGAGGAAGATCTGGCCGTCGGTGATCGAGATCACGTTCGTCGGAATGTACGCAGAGACGTCGCCGCCCTGCGTTTCAATGATCGGAAGGGCCGTGAGCGAGCCCCCCGAGTCGGGCAGGCGCTTGGCGACGAAGCCGGCGCCGGCTTCCTTGACCGCGTGCTCGAGCTCTTCTTCCTCTTCGTCCGAACGCTTCGCGTAGGTCTTCACGCCTTCCTTGCGAACGGGTTCGTCGCCTTCCTTCACGACCACGTACTCGTCGGCCATCTTGGCGGCGCGCTCGAGGAGGCGGCTGTGAATGTAGAAGACGTCGCCGGGGAACGCCTCGCGGCCGGGCGGGCGGCGAAGGAGCAGCGAGAGCTGACGGTATGCGACGGCCTGCTTGGTGAGGTCGTCGTAGATGCATAGGGCGTGGCCACCGCTATCGCGGTAGTACTCGCCCATCGCGCAGCCCGTGTAGGGAGCGATGAACTGAAGGGGCGCGGGCTCGGACGCACCGGCCATGATGACCGTCGTGTACTCCATGGCGCCGTGCTTCTCGAGCTTCGCCACCACCTGGGCCACGGTCGACTGCTTCTGGCCGATGGCCACGTAGAAGCAATGCACGTTCTGACCCTTCTGATTCAGAATCGTGTCCGTTGCGACGGTCGTCTTGCCCGTTTGGCGGTCGCCGATGATGAGCTCACGCTGACCACGGCCAATGGGTACGAGGGCGTCGATAGCCTTGAGGCCTGTCTGCATAGGCTCCTGCACCGGCTGGCGGCCGATGATGCCCGGCGCCTTCACCTCGACGCGGCGGGTGTGCGTCTGATCGATCGGGCCCTTGCCGTCGACGGGCTGACCGAGGGCGTTGACGACGCGGCCGATAAGGGCCGGCCCGACGGGAACGGAGACGATCTCGCCCGTTCGCTTGACCGTGTCGCCTTCGCGAACTGCCGTATCGGAACCGAAGATGGCAACACCGACGTTGTCTTCCTCGAGGTTCAGAACCATGCCCATCAGGCCGCCGGGGAACTCGACGAGCTCGCCAGCCATGGCGTTTGCCAGGCCATAAACGCGGGCAATGCCGTCGCCCACGGACAGAATGCTGCCCGTCTCGACGACGTCGACGGCCTTGTCGTAGCCGGCGATCTGCTGCTTGATGATGTTGGAAATCTCTTCGGCGCGAAGCTGCATCGCTTTTCCTTCGGTTCGGAGCGCGTCGGTTCAACGCGCGAAAGTGTGGGGGTGGTGGGGTGCGGGGAGCGGTCCTTCGGGCCGCAAGATCTAGGCGCGAAGCGTTTCGCGCAGTTGGTCCAGGCGGCTGCGAATGCTCCCATCGAAGACCTGGTCGCCCACGCGCGTAACCACGCCGCCGATGAGGCTCGGGTCCTCGTGCTTTTCGATCACGACTTTCTGGCCCAGCATGCCTTCGAGCTTGGCCTGGAGCTTCGTGTAGAAGCCGGGCGCC
>JBCCRV010000249.1:0-9559 GCA_039201085.1 Myxococcota bacterium
GAACATACTTCTAGGGAGGAGACCAAGGCAGGAGCGGCCCCGGCGGACGTTCCTATGGACGACCCCGATGAACGATGCCGGAGCCACGAGGCTTCGTCAGGGCCGTCGGTGCCGCCGCGTCGACCGACCGACGACGTATGAACATACTTCTAGGGAGGAGACCAAGGCACAGGCGGCCCTGGCGGAGCCGGTTTAGGTTTCGCCGAGGAGGGACTTTACCTGTGCAATCACCTGCGGCGCCTGAATCGGCTTCGTGATGTACGCGGTAGCGCCGAGGGACATCGCGCGCTGGCGATCCTCTTGCGAACCTTCGGTGGTGATCACGATGATCGGTGTGTCCTTATGGACCTCGTCGGAACGAATGCGCTTCACGAGTTTGAGCCCGTCCATGATGGGCATGTTGATGTCGGTGATGACCAAGTCGAAGCGGTCCGCCGCGAGCTTGCGCAGACCGTCCACGCCATCCTCGGCTTCGGTGACCTTAAGGCCCTTAATGCGCGCGAGGGCGAACACGAGGAGCTGCCGCATCATCGGCGAGTCCTCGACGACCAAACAGGAAGTCGCTTTATCCGTCATCGCTGCTGCTTCTCCACAAAGCCCTGAAGCGCCGACACCGGGCCGGCGGCGCTATCGTACAGATTTGCGGCGATCATCGCTACACCCGCTTGGGCCCCCACGAGCTCAAAAAGCTCATGGTCGAGGGACACCCACTCGGTCTTCTGCTCGAGCACCGTGCGTACCTCCACCACGCCAATGGCGCGTCCGTCCACCATCATGGGAATGAGTGCGCGGGGCTCGTCCGAGCCATCGTGCAGCTCGCTCTCCTTCACAAAGCGAAGGCCCGTCAGGCACGCCTCGCCCACGGGGCCGCTGCCTAGCGCAACGGACGCGACCTCGGCCTCCTCCAGTCCCTCAAAGGCCACGGGCACGGCCTTCCGGCTCGCCTCGTCAATGAGGTAGATGACGAAGCCGTATGCGCCCACAAGCTGGCCCATCATGTCCCGCAGATGGCGCACAACCCGACGCGGAGAAAGGGACGCGTGAAGTTGAAAGGTCGCGATGTAAAGGTTGGCGAGGTTGTTGAGGTCCTGCTCGATGGTTTGTTGACGAAGCGTCACCTCCGCTTCGACGCGCTCGAGTTTCGTTGAGCGATCGAGAAGCTCGCTTCGCTCCGTTTCGAGGCGCTCCACGGTGCGCAGGAGGTCGCGGATCGCGTCGTCGCTGGCAACCTGCGCCCGCAGGCGCGCATTCGCCCGCATCGCGCTTTCGAGCTCTTCCCGAAGCTCCGTATTCTCCTTCAGGAGCAGCTCGGTGTACTCGACCCCTTTCTTGAGGAAGGAGCGCACGAAGGCCTCTCGCTCCTTCGCAAGGTCAAGGGGCACGTCGCTCGCGCGGTGCTCGCCGTCATCATCGGTGGACACGAAACCTCACGCTATCAGAGCGCGCGAAGGAGCAAAAGACCTTTACCCCTGCCAGCGACCCCCGGCCTCCACCTCGACGTTCAGCTAGCGGACCGCGTCGCCGCCGCTCGCGAAACGTCGAATTTTCGCCGCGATCTGAGGGATCGTCAGCTGGTCTGCCTTCGGTTGGTTTCGAAGAACGGCCCCGGGCATTCCAAAGATCGCCGCGCTCTCACGAGACTCGACAACCACATGTCCGCCTCGGGAGACCACCGTTTCCGCACCCTCGGCTCCGTCGTCGCCCATGCCGGTCAGAACGACCGCGAGACACCGGCGCCCGAACTTCTTGCTGGCCGTACGAAAGAGCCGATTCGCGGACGGCACGTAGCGATCGTCCGCCGAAGGCGCCTTCACGACAACCGTTGCATCAATGCCGATCTCGACACACTGACCCCCGGGGCAGATCCATGCTTCGCCCGTGCGAAGGGTCTCCGCTTCTTGCACCTCACGAACCGAGAGCCCGCTGATGCGACCTAGGCGCTCCGCAAAGGTGCGCGTGAATCGAGCGGGCATGTGCTGCGCGACGACGAACGCGCAAGGCAGCTCCGCCGGAAGACGGCGGAAGAGCCGAACGAGGGCGGTCGGGCCTCCCGTGGAAGCGCCGATGACGACGAGTCGACGGGCCGCCTCCTCGCGTGGCTGCGGGGTGCCCGTCGAAATGGCGCGCGGCATGAGTGAAGGCCGCGCAGTTCGCACGCTGGGGGGCGAGAGATGCCGGACCAAAGCCACCTTCTCGGCAAGCTCCGCTCGAATGAGCGGGAGGTCCCCGGTGATCGAGCGAGTGGGCTTCGCAACAAAGTCCACCGCGCCGAGCTCCAGGGCGCGAAACACGTTCTCCTTTGCCGCGTACCCGGATACAACGATGACCGGCGTCGGACGACGGGCCATGAGAAGACGCAGGAACGTGAAGCCGTCCATGCGCGGCATTTCAAGGTCGAGCGTGATCAAGTCGGGCTTGAGCCGCGCCACGTACTGGAGCGCTTCGTTTCCATCGGACGCTTTGCCCACCACCTCAACGCCCTCGAGCGAGTTGAGCACTTCCGAGATGACTTTACGATTGTAGGCCGAGTCGTCGACCACGAGCACCCGCATCGCCGTGCTCATCGGGAGAGGCTCGGCCGCTGGTAGACGAGGTCCGACGACAAATGCACCAGCTCAAAATCCGTGATGCCGCGAAAGAGCGATTCACTGTGGCCAAGCATCAGATAGCCACCGGGAACGAGGCGTTCGTAGAGGGTCTTGACCACCTTCGTGCGAATCTCGTCATCGAAGTAGATGAGCACGTTCCGACAAAAGATCGCGTCGACGGCTCCGACGATCGCCGACTCTTCCCGCTGCGTGAGGTTCACCCGGCCGAAGTGGCAAAGCGAGCGAATCTCCGGAATGACTTCCCGACCGCCGGTGGTGGTTCGAAAGAAGTGGTCGAAGCGCGGCTGCATCGTTCGAAAGCTCGACGGGCCATACACGCCGCGGCGCGCGTGGCGGAGCACGCGCCGGCTAATGTCCGATCCGAACACGCGCACGTCCCAGTCGGCAAAACGCTCCATCGCACGAATGATGATCGCCAGGCTGTAAACCTCTTCACCGGTCGAACACCCGGCACTCCAGATCGAGATGCGCTTGGACGCCGCGTTTCGCTCCGCCACAAGGGGAAGGATTTCCTCTTCGAAGGCCCGAAGTTGGTACGCCTCACGAAAAAAGTACGTCTCGTTCGTGACCAGCAGTTCGACGGCGCGGTCCAACTCCGTCGCTGCCCCCGATCCCTGAAGACGGGCGTGGTAGTCAGCGAAGCGGTCAAGACCGAGCGCCTCCAGGCGAGGCCGCAAGCGCCGCTCGATCACAAACTTGCTGCCCTGGTCAAAACTCAAGCCACAGTGATTGCGAATGCACTCGCTGATGCGGCGAAACTCAGCGGCGTCCATCTCCGGGCCGCGGTCAAAGAGCAGGCTCATGACCCGGACCGCAGCGCCTTTCGAAGGGCCTCGAGAACATCGTCGTCGCCCTCGACGAGCGAGCGCGCTGTCAAGGCTGCGTGGGCGCTCGGCAAACGGAGCGAGCCAAGCGCATCCGCCGCCGCCAGGCGAACAAGCGCACTGTCGTCGCCGAGGGCAAAGCTCAAGTGACGAACTGCGTCTTCGCCGCCGAGTTCGCCGAGGGCGCTGGCGCAAGCAGCACGAAGGGTTGCATCGTCAACGGAGAGCGCCGCGACGAGGGTGGGCTTCGCTTCTTCGCCCAGCACGTCGCCGAGCACGGTGGCGAGCTCCGCGCCACCGGCATCGAGGCGGACGGCTCGAAGCGATTCGGCAACCGCTTCGCGATGGCGATGCGCGAGGGACGACAGACACAGGGCCGCATGGCGAGCGACGGCAGGCGCGTCGTTCAGCGCCAGCCGCGTCACGGGCGTGATGACCGACTGCTCGCCCACGAGCGCGAGCCCACGAAGCGCCGCCACAACCACTTCCTCGTCCGCGTCTTCGATGGCTTCGATGAGCGCGCCGCCGACGACCGGATCCAGCTCCCCCGCGCTCGCGAGCTCCGCCGCGAGCTGGAGCGCGATCGGACGATGCACGGCCGCATCCACCACGAGCCGCGCAGCGTCGGCGCCCCAATCGCGCAGCGAAGCTACGGCTACGGGCGGCAAGCGATGTTCGGCCACGGCTTCCAGCAGCGGCTCGACGACTTCGGCGTCGCGGGCCCGAACCAGCAGCGCGAGGGCCGCCGTTCCCACCTCGTCTCGGCCTGCCAGCTCCCGTAGGCGGCGGCGCTCGCTTTCACCGAGCGTTTCCGGAACGGTCTGATCATTCAACGCGTGATCCAGGGCCGCGAGGCCGAGCGCCGCTTCACGGGCGACGCTGCCCGGGCTCGCAAGGCCCCGCGCAAGCGCTGCGGCGGCGCGCGCGTCCTTTGTGTCACCCAAGAGCGGCAGCACGCTTCGCCATACGATTCGGTCTTCGAGGAAGGGCTGGAGGCGCTCGAAGTCGAGCGATGCGCTGAGCTCCCGAAGACCATCGAGGGCGGCGAGAACGCGAAAGCGCTCACCGGAGTCGAGCAGCATTGCGAGGCGCTCTTCTGCGCTCGGACCGCCCACGCGCGCGAGCGCGGCAATCGCCGCGGCCGCAATGTTCACGTCATCGCCCTCGGCATGGCGAGCCAAGAAATCCACGTCACCTTCACGGGCAATGGCGTCAAAGAGCAAGGGAGACGCGTCGTGCCCGGCGGCGAGGCGGTCGGCGATCGCAGCCGCGTAGAGTGCGCCGAGCGTACGCCCGAGTTCGATGCACGCGTTTCGAAGGCCCACGCGATCGTTCTGCAGGATGCCCTCGATGACCGCATCCACGAAGGACTCGTCCGCAACGGCCACCGCAACGTCGAGAGCATCGCGTCGAATGCGCCAATCCTCGTCGCCGAGGAGCGCAAAGAGCGCGCTGCGTTCGTCTTCGCTGAGGATCGCCGTGCCCTGAAGATAGCGAACCGCTTCGCGGCGCTCTTCAACGCGATCGGAGGCGAGGCACTCTTTGAGCCGCTCCGGTGTCATGCGGCCCCCGTTCGAAGTCCTGGCGCCATCACGATATCGGGAAGCAGCACAAACACGAGCTCGCCGCGGCGGCTCACGACCTCGCCCATGCCGGCTTCTAGCTGCGCTTCGGCCCATTCGGGCACCGAGCGAACAGTCTTCTCGCTCACGCCAAACACCTCCGTTACCGCATCGACCACGAGACCCACGGACACATCACCCTGTGCACCACGGCCAACGATGATCCACTTCGTGCGCCGCGTCGGCGGCGACGGCTCGCGTCCAAAGAAAAGACGCAAGTCCACGATCGGGACGACGGCGTTTCGGTGGTCCGCCACGCCCACGACGGCGTCCGGTGCATGGGGCACATCGACGAGCGGAAGGGGACGAATGATCTCACGGACCGCGTCGATCGGCAGGCCATAGGCCAGCTCATCTACCGTAAAGCCTACGAGACTTCGGTCGTTCGCCGTTCGCCGTTGCCTACGCGCCATGGCTTCGCCTCAAAATCGCTGTCGGGTCGAGAAGGATGAGAAGGTCCACGGCCTCCCGGCCGCGCCCGCTCCGGGGACGACCGATGCCTGCGACGTAGTCGCTCAGATCGCCCGAGACCATGGCCGTACCCTCGACCTCATCGGGCGCGAGGCGAACCACTTGAAGGACCCGGTCCACCAAGACGCCGATGATCTCGTCGCCCTGATCGACGAGCAGGACACGGGAATGGCGTGTCGCCGGTTGCGCATGAACGCGAAGCATGGCGCGCAGATCGACGATCGTCGTCACCGTGCCGCGGACGGACAAGATGCCGAGCACGCCTTGCGGCGCACGGGGCACGGGCGTGATGGGTTTGTGCTTGAGGATCTCGCGAATCGATTCGAGGGGGAACGAGTAGGCCTCATCGGCGATGATGAATGCGAGCACGTCGTGCGTTTGCTCCGCCGCAAAGCTGCCCGTGCTGCTGGCCTCATCGGATGCGAGCAACTCGTCCGTCATGGCGTCGCTCCGAGGCGCGGCAGCTCCGCCGGGCGCAATACCTCCTCCAGAAGTCCCGGCGCATCCAGCACAAGCGCGACGCGCTGCTCGCCCAGGTCCGTGGCGCCCGCGAACCCGCGCACATCCCGCAGCGTCGGTCCCAGCGCCTTGATGACGATGTCGCGCTGACCTTCGAGGGCGTCGACGACGAAGCCCAGGCGTCGGGCACCGGCCGAGCAGACCACCACGTACTCGCGGGCCGGCCTCGGCCGCGAGCTTCCAAAGAGCTCCGCCAGACGACAGAGGGGAAGGGTCTGACCCCGCAACGTGATCACCTCGCGGCCCTCGACCGTACGCAAGAGCGACGGGTCGAGCACGATCGCCTCCTGAATGGACGCAAGGGGCATCGCGTAGGGTCGCCCATCCACTTCGAGGATCAGCGCATTGATGATCGCCAACGTGACAGGCAGTGTGATGACGAACTTGGTGCCGAACCCGTATTCGCTTTGAACGTCGATGACGCCGCCAAGTCGGTTGATGTTGGTCTTGACGACGTCCATGCCCACGCCGCGACCGGACACGTCCGTAATGCTGCTGCGCGTCGAAAAGCCCGGAAGGAAAATTAGATCGAGGATTGCCTCGCGGGTCATGTCGCTGTCCGAATCGGCGGCGATAAGCCCTTTGCGTCCCGCCGTTTCCAGCAGACGGCGCTCGTTCATACCTGCTCCGTCATCATCGACTTCAATGACTACGTGGTTGCCCTTCTGATACGCGTTGAGGGCGAGCGTTCCGATCGGGTCCTTTCCGGCGAGCTCGCGAACCTTCGGTGATTCGATGCCGTGATCGATCGCGTTGCGAATCAGATGCATCATCGGATCGGAGAGCTCTTCAACGATGAGCTTATCGATTTCCGTTTCCGACCCCGTCACGCTGAAGTGAACCTCTTTGTCGTGCTCGCGCGCGAACTGGCGAACGATGCGGGCCAGGCGGTCAAAGAGCTGGCCAAGCGGAACCATGCGCACGCCGAGAATGCCGGTTTGCAGCTCCTCAAGATGGCGTTCGAAGGTGCGCCCCACGCGGTGGAGGTCGGATGCGAGGCGGCGCGTCTCCTCTTCATTTCGGAGGCGCTCCGTAAGGCGCGTGACGGACGCTCGCACGATGGCCAGCTCGCCGACGACGTTCATCAAGTGGTCGAGCTTGCGAATATCCACACGAACGCTGTTCGCCACGCCGCGGAGCGAAATGCCTTCGGGCTGCTGAACCAACGACGGCTCTGGCGCCACGGGCGGCATCGTATCGCGGGTCTTCACCGGTGCGGGAACGGGTACGGGCACAACGGGCCCGGGGGCCGGAGGCGGCGGCGCACGAAAGGGAACCGCGCGGAGCGCCGACGCATCCACCTCGAAGAGACTGACGAGATCACCCGTGCCGAGGCTGCTCGCGAGCAGCACGTCGAGCTCAATGCTGTCGTCGCCCGCCGCGTCCGCGGATGGAAGATAGGTGATGATCTCCGCTTTGTCGGCCGAGCGGGACTTTAGCGACTCAAGATCGGAATCGATGCTTGAAAGACCGAACTTGACGCGCAGGCGAAAGAGCCCGAGGCCCGCCGCAGCGTTCGTTCGCAGCCGATGCTCTTCGTACTCCGTAAGCACGGAGAGGACGGCGTCCTCGAGGTCGTATTCGCGCCCGTCAAGCGGCTCCGAATCACTGGCGGAGACCCCCTCGATGGCTTCCGCAAAGGCGTCCAGATCCATCTTGGGCGTTTCGCCCTCACCGACGAGACGCTGAAAACCCTCGACGCCTTCGAAGAGCACATCGAGCACCTCCTGCGAAAGCTGCACGCGACCGAGTCGGAGGTCGTCCAGGAGGTCCTCGAGCGAGTGGGCCAGCGCCCCGAGTCGCTGGTAGCCAAACATGCCGGCGATACCCTTGAGCGTGTGCACGCCGCGAAAGACTTCGTTCACCAGGTCGGGCTGCTGGTTTCCATCCTTCTGAGCTTGGTCGAGCAGCAAGAGGTCGCGCGAAAGCGCTTCAATGATCTCCTGAACCTCGGCCAGAAACTCTTCGTGCGGATCGGCCATCGTGCCCTACCCGTCAGCGAGCGTTCGGCGAACGACGTCGCAAAGCTCCTGAATGCCGAAGGGTTTGCTCAGAAAGGCGTTCGCGCCGAGGTCGAGGCCGCGCTGCCGATCCCTCTCACTCGACTCCGTACTCATCAGTATGACCGGCGTTGACTCATGGGCCGGCTGCTTTCGCAGGAAGGCGACCAGCTCGAGGCCGTTGAGATCCGGCATGTTCACGTCGACGAGCACCAAACCGACTTCTTCGCGCGGAATGCGCGCCAGGGCCGCCAGCCCACTGGACGCTTCGACCACCTCGGCGTTCATTTCCTCTTCGAGGGCCGCCCGCACAAAGGCGCGCATGGCTCCGCTATCTTCGACCACCAGGACGCGCAGACGCTCCATCGCTATCGGGACCCCATCGAACGGGACCTGAGCGCCATTGGCACACACTGGCAAGGGAGACGATTCATGGGGCCCCAACCAGTGTACGAAAAAGCCGCGCGAACTGCGAGTTCCGCGAGGCGATGCCGTAGAGTGACTTATTTCGCGCGCACATGCGCCACGCGAAACGCGTCGATGGCGCGCCGGACTTGCTCGATTTCCCCATCTTCCCAAGCTTCGTCAGGAATCCATGGGTTCTTTAGGGACGCCTCGATTCGCGTCAGCGCTCCGCCCGAGAGCGCAAGCACGCCACTCCGAGCGCCACCAAGGTGCGCGCTGCGCACAATGCCGCCGCGGGCGGCGTCAAAATACGCCGGCGTTCCGGGGGGTCGAGGCTCACCGCTAACCAAACATGCATCGACGGCCGGAGCGAGGCCCGAAAGCGCCAATGCCTGGAGTTCGAAGGCCGCGAGCAGTTCCTGCTCAGGCACCGCGCCAAGCGCCTCAAAGAACTGAACAAGCGCGCCAAAGAGCGCGTCGTCCTCCGCGCGTTCGACGGTGAGATCGGCAACAAGGCCGGTCGCCCTGCCGGCCAGGTCCATGCGCGAGAGGCTGGTCAGCACGGCGGGGAACGCACGAAGCACCGTCGCACTCCGCAGGGTCTCCATCGTCCGCCCCTTGGCGAGCTCGAAGCGAATTAGGCAAAAGGGCTCAAGGGCGCCCGCGAAACGCCGGCGACTCGCTCGCGCCCCCCGCGCCATCGCGCTTAGCCGACCCTGTTCCCGCGTGTAGAGGGTCATGATGCGGTCGCTGTCGCGGTAGTCGACGCGGCGAAGGACAAAGCCCTCTGCTTCATACGTTTTCATGCGTGCAACGGAGACAGCTGACTGGCACCGGACAGTTCGACGGGGCGCGTTCGCGGACGAGGCCGGAGGACCACCGAAAGCACGAGCGTCAGCAGCACGAGCAGGACGAGAATGGCAAAGGCCACTCCAAACTTGCGCGAACGCTCTCGCTCCCGAACGGGCGGCGCCACGCTGTTCGGACTGCTCTGCGCATCAAAACGGCTCAGCAGCGGGCGCGGATCGAGACCGAGGGCCTCGCTGTAGCTCTTCAGAAAGCCGCGTGCGAACACGTCACCCGGGAGTTCGTGCCACCGGTCCGCTTCC
>JBCCRV010000250.1:0-9558 GCA_039201085.1 Myxococcota bacterium
AGCGTGATCTCGCGGCCGGACGCGTTCCGAAGGACGGCGTGCTCGACGGCGTGTTGCTGCTCGTCGGCGGCATCTTCTTGGTCACGCCAGGCGTTCTTACGGACGTCGTCGGCCTGTCGCTCTTGATTCCACCGATTCGTCGCATCATCAGCGCCACGATTCGTCGCCGGACGGAAGCCGCCGTGGCCCAGGGTCGCGTCCAGGTGTTTCACGGCGGCTTTCCCGGCGCGGGTTTTCCGGGCGGCGGTTTTCCGGGTGGTTTTCCCGGCGATGGATTTCCGGGCGCCGATCGCCGGCCCCAGGTCGTGGAGATCGACGGCGAGGAAATCGAAAGCACGACGCGCCGCCTCGATTAGCTCGTCCCACAAATCGCCGCATCGCGGAGTTTAGCACCGCGCTCCTAGGGTTTTCCCGAGCCAAACGCCATAGCGACGTTGCCGCATCGGAAAACTGACCTAGAGCGTCGGCCATGGTTGCGACGCGAAGGTTCCTTTCCGTTCTTCTTCTGGCCGGCTGCGGTGCATCGAATGTGCAGCACCCCGAGCCCCTCGCCCCGGCCCCGGAAGACACGACCCTTCCGCCGCTCACCGAGCCGCCGCTGGGCATGCTTCCCGAAAACGTGGAGCCCACCAGCTACGAAGTCGCGCTAACCGTCGACCCGCGACGCGAGCAGTTTGAAGGCGACGCCACGATCCGGGTGCGCGTGCAGGCCGACACGCAGCAGATCTGGCTGCACGGCAACGAGCTCGAAGTGGAAGCCGTCGAAGTGACCGACGCCGAAGGTCAGGCCGTTGAAGCGAGCTACGCCCAGCACGACGACCAAGGACTGGCCGAGCTGCGCCTTTCCGGTGTGCTGCGCGCTGGCGAAGCCACGCTGCACTTTCGCTACCGCGCGCCCTACAACCGCGCCCTGCGCGGCCTCTACCGGGTCGACGAGACCGATGAAAGCTACGCCTTCACCCAGTTTGAAGCGACGAGCGCGCGGCTGGCCTTTCCAAGCTTTGACGAGCCCCGCTTCAAGACGCCCTTCACCTTCACGTTGACCGTGCCCGAAAACCATCGCGCCTTCTTCAATACGCCCAGCGTCGACAGCGCCGATGCCGGCGACGGAATGAAGCGCGTGCGCTTCGCACCGACGCGGCCCCTGCCGACCTACCTGATCGCCCTCGCCGTGGGCCCCTTCGATGTTGTCGAGCACGCCGCCATCGAGCCGAACGACGTTCGAAGCCGGCCGCTGCCCTTTCGCGGCATCGCCACGGCCGGCAAGGGCGAGCAGCTCGCCTTCGCCATGGAGCACACCGGCGCCATCGTTGCCGCCCTCGAGCGCTACTTCGGCATTCCCTATCCCTACGAGAAGCTCGACATCGTGGCCGTGCCCGACTTCGCCGCCGGCGCCATGGAAAACGCCGGGCTGATCACCTTTCGCGATCCGCTCCTGCTCTTGGGCGAAGCGCCGCCGGAAAACCAGGTGCGCGCCTACAGCTACGTCATGGCCCATGAGCTCGCCCACCAGTGGTTCGGCAACCTCGTCACGCTCGCCTGGTGGGACGACATCTGGCTCAACGAAGCCTTCGCCACGTGGATGGGCTACAAAGCCACGGCCGACGTCTTTCCCGAGCAACACGCGGACCTCGCGTTCCTTCAGCGCGTGCACGGTGCGATGCACTCGGACAGCCTCGTCAGCGCACGGCAGATCCGTCAGCCCATCGAATCGAACCACGACATTCGCAACGCCTTCGATTCGATCACGTACCGCAAGGGCGGCGGGGTGCTCACGATGTTCGAGCGCTGGCTCAGCGAAGACACCTTTCGCACAGGCATTCGCAACTACATGCGCGCCCACGCCGACGGCGTAGCGACGTACCGCGAGCTCTTGAGTGCGCTGGACGAAGCCTCCGGCCGCGACGTCACCACGGCCTTTTCCACCTTCCTCTTTCAGCCCGGCTTGCCGCTCGTGGCGGCGAGCGTGGAGTGTGAAGGTGACGCACCGCGTGTGGCGCTCAACCAGTCCCGCTACCTTCCCGTCGGTTCCACAGGCCGCGCTTCAGGAGGAGAAAGCGCGGAACGTGGATGGCAAATCCCCGTGTGCGTGCGCGCCGGTATGAACGGCGAAAGCCGCGTCATGTGCAACCTGCTCGACGAGGCCGCGGGCGCGGTGCCGGTGGAGAGCTGCCCGGACTGGGTCATGCCGAACGCCGACGGCGCCGGTTACTACCGCTTCTCGATGGGGTCAGACGCCTTTCGCGCGTTGGGCGATAGCCTGGATGAACTCAACGACCGCGAAAAGCTCGCCTACGTCGATGCGCTCGACGGCGCCGTGCGCGCCGCTACCGTCAGCTACGCCGACGCCCTCCGCGCCTACGAGGGCCTCGTGAACCAGCCCCTCCGTCCTGCCGCGTCGGCGCCGATGGGTTTCTACCGTTTCACCGCCGATCGCTTGGTGCCGGACGCGCGCGTCGCCGTTCGTCGCCGCGCTTGGCAGCGCTACCGCACCTTGGCCCGGCGCCTCGGCTGGCAGGCACGGGACGGCGAAGACGGCGAGCAAGCGCTGCTGCGGAGCGCCGTGATGGACTTTGGCGCGCTCTTCGTACGCGATCGCGCCACGCGCCGCGCGGCCGTGCAGCGGGCTGAGCGCTACCTCGGCATGGGCCGCGGCGGCAGCGGCGAGCTCGACGCGTCGGCCGTCGATCCGAACCTGATTGGCACCGTGCTTGCCGTGGCCGTGCAGGAAAAGGACGCAGCGTTCTTCGACGCGCTCGTCGCGCGCTTTCGCGCGTCGAGCGATGCGATCTTCCGCAGCCGCATTTTGGCGGCCCTTGCTCAGAGCGACGACGCCGAGTTACGGGACCGCGCCCGTGAGCTCGCCCTCGACCCGGGCGTGCGCGTGAACGAAATGCTCGTTCCCTTCTACGTTCAAATGGCCGACGCCGAACACCAGTCGGAAGCGTGGGAGTTCGTGGAAACGCGCTTCGACGACCTCGCGGCCCGCCTTGAAACGGGCACGGCGCGCCTCGTCGGTTTGGGCGGACGCTACTGCTCGACGGAAGGCGCTTCGCGAATCGAAGCCTTCTTCGCGGGCCGCATTGAGTCGATTCCCGGCGGCCCTCGCAGCTTGGCGACGGCCCTCGAGTCGGTCCGCCTCTGCGCCGCCCGTGCCGACGCGCACCGAGAGGGCGCGGACGCCGTCTTCTGATCCGATCATGCGCGTGGTCCTTTCAGTGGCGTTCCTCTTCGCGTGCGGTGGGGAGCGCGCCGCCATCGAAGACGAACGCCGCGTATCGTCCGGGGGCGAGCTGAGCATTCAAATCGCCGTCGATGAATCGGACGAAGACGCCGATGCCCCGATCGGAGACGTGACGCTGGATGCGCTCGAAGGCCACGAAGGCGACGCGCTACCGGCGGAGCACGAACAAGAGCCGGCCGAAAAATCGCCCGAGGCCCGATCCGATTCGCCCGCTGCCCCGTAGGAGCGTTGGCGGCGCGGCCGCCAGAAACTGCCGCGCCCAGCACATCGAGAAAAAAGCCTAAGATTCCCGGCCATTCACTGCGAATGGGGGAAACAGGTCCGTTGACAAAAAGTCACGGACCTTTTGCGTTTGGTACCTGCACTGCTACAGGGGCCAGCATGAAGAAACTTGTTCTCCTGGCCTGTGTGGCCGCCATCGCCTGTGGCGATGATGATGGTACGACGCCACCGGTCGACGGTGGCATGGAAGCCGGAGCCGAAGCCGGCACCGACATGCAAATCACCACGGACATGCGCGTCACGTTCGACGCCGAACCCGAGATGACCGTGGCCGAAATGGGCACGCCCGACGGCGACGTCGACATGGGCATGCCCGACGGCGGCCCCGACATGGCCGACCCCGACATGATGACCGGCACCGGCATCTGCGGCGCGGACGCCCTCGAGACGGTGAACGCCGTGCTTGACGACACCGTGACGATCACCGTTGACACGAGCGCCGCGACGGCCGACCCCGAAGCCCTGAGCGAAGGCTGCGGCTTCCCCGACCTGGCAATCCTCCGTCAGGTCGTTGTTGCCATCACCGTGCCAGGTTCCGGAGTCGTCGGTCTAACGGTCAGCACGGATAACGCCGGCACCGCTGTAGAGGACACCATCCTGGAGGCGCGCGGCACGGACTGCTCCAACATCGAAACCGCGCAGTGCTTCGACGACATCGCATTTCCCGACAACATCCTTTCCACCGCCAGCATCAGCGCGAGCGGAGGGGACACAGTGTTCGTCGTTGTGACTGGCTACCCCAGCGAAGAGGTCGTCAACGAAGGCGTCATCGAGGTAACGGTGACCGCCGAGTCGAACGAGGCACCCGTGCTCGATACGTTCACCGCATCGAGCTATGAGCTTGACGCTGAAAACAGCGTGTTCGGTTTCGAGTTTGCCGGCTCGGATGCCGACGCGAATATCGAGGCGTACATCGTAGAAGTCATTGATGATGCCGGAGACCCCATCGATATCAACGGTGACGGGGTTCTAGAGTTTCGGTTGCCGTTCCCCGAAGATGTGGATCTTAGTGGAACGACGATCTCGGGTGCTGCCAACGTGCTCGCCCCCGCACTTACCGCAGAAGCCGTCTCGGTCCGCGCGCGACTTGTGGATGCCGTAGGCGCCGAGAGCGACCCCGTGGTGGCAACCATCACCGACGGCGTGTTCGGTATGGAGGGCGAGAGCTGCGCCGCACCTGTCATTTGTGACCTCACGCTTGTTTGCGATGAAGACACCACGACCTGTGTAGTTCCGCCGCCGACCGTGTGCGACGTGGCGCCAGCGGAAACCGTCGACGCCGTAGCCGAAAGCACCGTGAACGTCACGGTGGATACAACGACGGCAGCGGGTGATCGGGAGGCACTCGCCTGCGGGGGTTCGGCAAACCAGGCTGCCATCGAGATCACGGTTCCTGGAACTGGCGAGTTCCGCTTGACAGCCTCGACGGACAACGGTGGAACCGTCGTCCCCGACACGCTTATCGAGTTGAGGACGGCTTGTGGCACCGCGAACCCGGCCGGCTGCAACGATGATATCGGTGGCGGTAATCTTCGGTCCACCGGCGCGATCAACGTGACAGGCGGCGACACGGTCTTCGCGATCGTTGACGGTTTCGACACCGACGATGTCGGCGCGATCGAAGTGAGCATTGCGCTGAGCGCACTTGCTGGCGAAGGCGACAGCTGCGCCGCGCCGACCGTGTGCGAAGACGACCTCATTTGCAGCGACGCAGAGATTTGCGTCACGCCTACTCCACCCACGCTGGACGCTTTGGCGGTTGCGGTATTCACCCTTTCCCCGGACGACGTTCAGCTCGCGTTCCAGATTGAAGGTGGTGATGTGGATGGCGACGCAGCGGGGTTTGAGTTCAGCTTCCTGAATGCCGCTGATGAAGTAGTCGACGGCCCCTTCGGTCCCTTTCCGTTCGACGAGGCCCCAGGCACAACGTTCGAGATCGTTCAGTCGCTCACCGGACCGCCGCCCGCGAAGGGTGTAACACAGGTCCAAGTCCGCATCGTCGATGCGTCGGGTGCCTTCTCCAGTGCATCAACTGCGGCTCTTATGGCAGCGACCTTCGCCAACGATGGCGATGCTTGTGGTGGTCTTGTACTCTGCGACCCCGCAACGCTGGCATGCGGCGCGGGCGGCACCTGCGAGGCGCTCTAGTCCAGACCTCTCGTTCAAGAAGAGGCTCCCAGCGGTTTTTCGCTGGGAGCTTTTTTGTTCCGTCCTTGGTTTGCATACGCCCGGATGAGCGGCGGTCTCCCCGTCCGCGGCATCGATCCGCGCTGCCGAATCGGCAAAGCGCGATCGAAATCGATTCGACCCCGAACGCACGTGTGGGCTTACTCACATTCTGGATGGGTGGCCTCAGATGCTGACGCGGTGAGGATCTGTAGCGCCAGCGTTGCACCGCCGCCCGTGCCTGCTGGCTGGGGCGTTTCGCCTTTTGCGCGGTGGCCTACCGCGCGTGGAGGCTACAACAGCTGAATGGTGCATACGCAAGTGAAGCCGTGCTCGCGGGAGTTTAACCGGGTACGCGGATGACGCTGTTCAACGTCCCAGGCGACCGCTGATCGAAGATCGTATGGGACGACATAAAAGTTCCATGCCTAGGTTGGCACGTGAGGGAGCGTTCGTGGCTACTCTTTATGGGGTAATCCATCACTCTATTGAGTGAGGTGTCTCTAAAAAGTGTGTGTCAGTACGACTTTCGCTTGACCGAGCCGCTTTTCGCGCGTTACCGACGGGACATGCGTCTGTCCCGTCGTTCCCCCTCTCTCCGGTTACTCGGTTTATTGGTACTGCTGGTCGGATGTGGGGACCCACCAGATGTGGCCCGTTGGGGTGGCCTGGATGGGTCCGTAGTTTCCGCTGCCTCCTCATCACAGTGCCCCGCTGGGTACAACGTCATCGTTGGAACCAGTCTCGCTGATACGCTCAACGGGACGCCTGGTGCAGACTGCATTCTCGGCGGCAAAGGCAACGACGTCATCCGTGGAAAGGGCGGAGACGATGTCTTGATAGGTGGTCAGGGGGACGATCGGCTCTACGGCGACGCTGGCGATGACGAACTGTACGGCGAAGACGGAGACGACCGCCTGTACGGTGGTGATGGCTGCGACATAATCCAAGACACGGTTGGCGCGAACGACGTATACGGCCAGGCCGGCAACGACATCATCGACGCTCATGTGTGCACGGTGCGGGGGGGCGATGGCGACGACCGTATCCGGGTAACTGAGGAGCTCTACTGCAACTCCCTTTTCATCCGGACAGGAGACTCGGGCTACGACTATTGTGACGTTGGTTCGTGTGAGGCTTCGCCACGACCAACATGCATAAAGTCTACCCAGTGCTCGTCTGGGGAATCCTGCACCGCGAGACAGTGCATCGCAACGAACTTCTGCAGCGTAACCACCTGTATCCCGACGGGCTCTGACAACGACTGCGACGGCGTTGATCAAGACTGTGATGGCAGCGTTGACGAAGGCTACTCCGGAACGACCAGCTGCGGTTCAGGTGCGTGCTACAACACAGCCCCGAAGACGTGCATCGGAGGCGTCGTCTCAGGCTCCTGTAATCCGCTGCCCCCGTCCGGCATCGACAACACCTGCGACGGCGTCGACGATGACTGCGACGGCGACACCGACGAGGCCTACCTCCCGACGCCAACCACCTGCGAAAGCGGAGGCATTTTCGGAGCCGGGGAACTTCAGTGCGTTTCCGGAGCCCTCCTCGATACGTGCACCCCGGGCGCGGGCTTTCTAGAGACCACCTGCAACGGCGGCGACGACGACGATGACGGAAACATCGACGAGGACGTGAGCGACGGGAATCCGTGCACGACAGACAGCTGTTCCGGCGAGTTTCCGGTGTTCACGCCGCTCTACGGAACCGTGAATTGTCCCAGCGATCCGGCGACAGTTGCACCCGCAACGACGGGACCACGCTTCTACGATTCCGTCTCCTTCCTGCTCGACCCCACGGGAACGCAGCGCGGCTTCACGCCGGGCGCCGTTGATCCAGACCGCGTCACCCATCTGGTTGGGCGCGTGTTCTCCCTTCACGGCGGCGTACGTGTGCCGCTTGGTGGCGTTCGCATTTCCGTTCCCCGGCAGCCCGGGGTGGGACATACGTTCTCGCGCGCCGACGGGACCTACAACTTCCTCATCAACGGCGGCGGAACGGAAACCGTTCGCTTCGAGATGGACGGCAAGCTCCCCGTCGAGCGCACCTTCCGAACGACACCCTTCGACACCGAGGCCGTCCCCGACGTTGTGATGATCGCGCTGGACAGCCGCGGCACGAGCGTCGCCTTCGGCGGCGGCGACTACGTCGTACACCGAAGCAGCACCGAAACCGACGCCGACGGCTCGCGCCAAGTCACGGTTCTCGTTCCACCGGGAACGTCCGCCGAACTCGTCATGCCCGACGGCACGCGAAGCCCCATGGCCTCTGGCACGCTGCGCACCACCGAATACACTGTAGGTGACAACGGTCCCGACGCCATGCCGGGCACGATGCCGACCCACATTGCCTACACCTACGCGGCGGAAATCGGCTTTGACGAGGCGATCGCCGCGGGCGCGGAGTCTGTCGAGTTCAACCAACCGGTCCCGGTCTACGTCGATAACTTCCTCGACTTCCCCGTCGGTATCGGCGTTCCCGTCGGCAGCTATAGCAGCGCCGAAGCCCGTTGGGGCGCGGAGCCCGACGGCATCGTTCTCGAGGTGGTCGGTTACGACTCGTCCGGCCGAGTTCTGCTCGACGCAGACGGCGACGGCGCCGCCGACGATGTGTCCACCCTTCTGGGGTCGGGCATTTCCGATTCGGAACGGGAAGAAATGACGGGCGTGTTCACCGTAGGCCAGACGTTTTGGCGCTTCACCATCACCCATGCGACGCCCTACGACTGCAACTGGCCCTTCGGATTTGCGGACGGTGTGGAACCCCCCACCGTGCTCTCGGATGCGGAGGATGAAGACTGTCCCGGGGAAGTGAGCGGTACGGTCATCAGTTGCGATAACCGGACCGTCGCCGAGGAGTATCCCGTCGTAGGCACGCCACACGTGTTGCGATACCAGTCCAATCAAGCTGAGGATTACCGGGGGAAGAACCTTCTCCGCGTACAAATCGACGATCAACACACATCACCGCCGGCTACAAGAAACGGCATCAGCGCAGAGGTCACTGTTGCCGGTCGCGTCTTCCGTTTGGGAGGAAGTGAGCTGACGGTTCACAACGTTGGCGCCGCTACCTACATGGAGCTCGAATGGGACGGGCTCGACTTCGCGGGTCGACCGCTGGATGGCGTGGTCGTTGCGGAGACCCGTGTTTGCCACCACTACGACCTTGTGTTCGAAGGAACGCCGCCGGTTGCGGCGTCCTTCGGAAGGAGAGGCGGCGAAACGCTCTCGGTCTCTATTGAACGCGCTGCCGCGACGGGCGATCTCTGCATATCGCGTTCGGACCGACTCGGCCGGCTTCACGCTGCAGACCGCGCCGGACTGGGTGGCCTGACGCTCTCCGCCCAACACCACCTCGACGCGGACGCTCGGATCATCCATTTCGGAACGGGCAACACGCGCCGGATTCCGGCCCGTAGTTTCGGTCCGGCCGTTGCGGTACCTGGTCCCGTCGCAGTACTCGACGTTCTTGCCGACGGTCGAGTCGTCTACGCCACGTCGACCAAGGTCTACATCCGCGAACTTGATGCGACGTACACGCTCCTCGCTGGTGGAGGCGACCCCAACTATTCCCAGGGCGTTCCGGGTCTGAACACCCGCTTCGCCAACATCCGTGGACTCGCCGTTGCGCCGGATGGGTCGATCCTGGTGTCCGAAGACAAACGCATTCGCCGTATCTCCGATGGTCTCGTCTATACCGTGGCTGGCGACGGTGGAAACTCGGGCGGAAACCACCTCTCCGTCGATACGGACCCGGAGGCCTACGAAGGTGCCGTGGCGACAAGCTCTAGCATCAATCCGGCAGATGTAGCGGTCGGCGATGACGGCACCGTCTACTACAACGATCTCACCCTCGGTCGC
>JBCCRV010000251.1:0-9481 GCA_039201085.1 Myxococcota bacterium
CGGTCGAAGCGAACCTGCAGGCCGACGCGGATGCTGTTTGCGTGGCCGCTCCAGCTGCCCGTCGGGGTGGGCCGGTTGAAGTCGGCGAAGGCGGCGTCCGTGGTGGGGCGAAGAAGGCTGCTTCGGGTCGTCCGGCTTTGAAGGTGAAGGTACGCGTACTGGAGGAGAAGCGCGAGTCGCTCATGCACGCGCCAGCGGGCGAGCAGCCCGAGCTCGATGCGGGCGAAATCGATGGCGTTGGGTGATGCGGTTGCTTCGGGCACGGTGTTAGTCCGGTACTCGCCGAAGGCCGAGACGTTTAGCGTGCTGAGGACGGCGTAGCCCACGCGCAGCCGGGCCGCGTGCCGGTTGGTGAAGCCATGCGCCTTGTTCGTGTCCTGAATCGCCGGCGATGAAGTCTGGGTGATGCGGACTTGCCAAAAGGGCGCGGCGCTTTGCTGATCCCAGCGGTAGTAGAGGTTGAGTTCGAGCGCCGGGATGGGGCGGTACACGACGGAGGCGTGCACGGCCCACGGCAGGTTCATCGACGCTTCCATGTCCGCATTCAGCGGCGGCAGCTCGACTTCGGGAAGAAGCTGGCGCGCCGCATCCACAAGGGTGTCCGGGTAGACGACGTCGATCGTGCCCGGCGTGCGAATGTTCACCGGCGTATGCACGGAGGCGCCCAGCTCGAGGTTGGGCAAGGGCCTAAGAACGAGCCCGAAGATGCCGCCGGCACCGAAGCCCGACATGGTCACGTCGACCGGTGCAGCAAAGAGCTGGTCGGCGTACGGGAACACGCAGTCGTCGCGCTGGTAGCTGCAGCCCGACATCGTGTTGAGCTCGGCGCCGAAGTCTTTGTCGAGCACGGACGTCGTCCGTCCGTAGAGGAGCTGCACACCGGCGCCGATCATCAGCCACGGCGTTGGGCGCCAGCCCAGACTGAGGGCGCCGCCGACGTGCACGGCGCGTCCGTCCACGAGGTAGTAGCGGGTAATGTCGCCGTTTTCGCCGTTGCGATTCCAGCGTCCGCCGGAGAGCGCCGGCAGGCCGAAGGTGAAACCGATGCGTACGTCGCGATGCAGCGCGTCCGTATAGGCGCCCAGGGTCAGCTGTGGCGAAGGGCCGGACGCGCGGGTTGAGGTGGGCGTGGCGGACGGGTCGAAGCGCACGCCGATGAGCGTCACGCCGAGGTCGAGGTCGATGACCGAATCCCCAAGCGCCATCGCCGCCGGATTGTAGTAGGGCGCCGAACCGTCGCCGGTAGCGGGGCCGCTCTCCGCCGTTCCGATCTGCTGAGCCGACGCGCGTGTCGCCCATAGGTCACACGCCAGCGCCAGGAGACCGAACGCCATCGCGAAGCGGTCGAGTCGGGCGCGGCGACGGTACGGCGGGTTCATGCCTCGAACGCGAAGGAAAAGGAGTGGGCGCTACGAGCCGGGGGCGTTCGGGCGATCGAAGTGCACGCTCATACCGAGGCGAATGCCGTTGGCGGAGCCACTCCATTCGCCGACGGGGGAAGGGCGGTTGAAGTCGGCAAAGGCGATGTCGACCGTGGGGCGCAGCAGGCTTTGGGTGACGTTTCGGGTGCGAAGGATCAGGTGCGAGTACTGGAGGAAGAGGCCGATGCGTTCGCTGACGCGCCAGCGCGCGGTGAGGCCCAGTTCGATGCGCGCGAAGTCGAGGTTGTTCGGGGACGTTGTGAGGTCCGGTACGGTGTTCGTTTGGTAGGCCCCGTACAGGGATAGGCGCAGCGTTTCGATCACGGCGTAGCCGACCCGCAGGCGCGCCAGGTGGCGGTTCTCGTAGCCTTGGGCCTTGCCCGTGTCTTGAATTGAGGGCGAGCTCGTTTGCGTGATCCGCACGCGCCAAAAGGGGGCGTCGCTCTGCTGGTCCCAGCGATAGTAGAAACTCAGCTCAAGCGGTGGAATCGGGCGGTACACGACGCCGGCATTTAGGGCCATCGGCAGGTCCATCGACGATTCGATGTCCGCCGTGAGCGGCGGTAGCTCGGCGCTCGGCAGCAGCTGGTTGACCGCGTCGATGAGCGAGTCCGGGTATTCGACTTCGATCGTTCCGGGCGTGTTGATCTTGACGGGCGTTTGAAAGGAGAAGCCGATTTCCAGGTTGGGCAGCGGCTGCACCATCACGCCGAAGATGCCGCCCACGCCAAAGCCGGACGTACTCAGGTCGACGGGCGCGGCGAAGAGTGGGTCGGCGTAGGGGAAGAGGCAGTCGTCGCGTTCGTAGCTGCAGCCGGACATGTTGTTCAGCTCGGCGCCGAAGTCCTTGTCGAACTCGCTGGTCGTGCTGCCGTATACGCCGAGCACGCTCGCGCCGAAGCTTAGCCAAGGCACCGGAGTCCAGCTGAGGCCAAGGGCCGCGCCCGCGTGGATCAGCCGCGCGTCGCGCAGGTAATAGCGGGTGATCGCACCGGCGCCGCCGTCACCGTCGTCCCAGCTGCCGCCGGAGATCACCGGCAGGCCCGCCGTCAGACCAATGCGCAGCGTTTCGTGCAGCACGTCCGTATACGCCCCCAAGGTGATCTGCGGCGAGACGGCGGTCGTTTCCGTGGCGCCGATAGGACCGGCGGGATCGAATCGCAGGTTCGCAAAGGTACCGCCCAGGTTCAGCTCGATAAGCGAATCGCCGAGCGCCATCGCAGCGGGGTTGTAAAAGGGCGCAGCGCCGTCGCCCGTGGCGGCGCCGCTTTCGGCGGTCCCAACCTGCTGCGCGGATGCCGCGCTCGCCACGCACGTGACGAGGACCGCCAGGGCCCCGCCTCGAAACACCGACCGTCGCTTCATCGACGGCGCCGCAAGACGAAGCAAGCGAGGAGAAGCCACAGCGCGCGTGCGGGCGCTCCGTGCGCTGCGCAGCCCGAAGTGGGACTTGCCGCGAAGCCATACGTCTCACTGGTCAGGTTTCCGGCGCCGTCGCGCGCTTCGATCACAAGCTCGAGCAGCTCGCCCTGGGGCAGCCCGCTGACCTCGAGCACGCCTGGCTCGCGGGACCAGGGGCCTTCATCGACGATGCGCCGCGGACCGCTTTCGGGAACGACGCGCACGAGCCAGCGGCTCTCCACGTCGTCCCGTTCGTCCGTCGCGAACCACTCGGCGTTCACCGTACGGCCCCCGAGCACGGGCTCGGGCGCAACGGTGACCGTCAACTCGGGCGGAATGCCGTCGACGTCAAAATCGAAGGTCGCCGGCGTGGGGTCCTCGTTGCCCGAGAGATCGATGGCCCACACCTGCAGCCGGTGCCGTCCGTCCACGCCATCGAGGGAGACGGAGCGGCGCACGCTGGGCGAGCCCAGTGCTTCGCCATCGAGGAAGGTGCGAAAACGCAGCAGCGAAGGCGGCGTGCTGTTGTCCTCACCGCGGACGCCGAAGGTGAGGGTGCCCGCCGGCAGCAGCGATGGCGAAGCGTCCAAAAACGTTGCCGGAGCGACGTCGTCCGCTGGGTCCGGCGAGTGCAAGTCCACGCCGATGCGCTGCCATCCTTCGAAGCTGCTCAGCGTACGTACGGCTACGAAGCGGCCGAAGACTTCCTGCAGTGAAGGCGCTACGGGCAAGTCACCGAGGCGCTCGGAGATCAGCGGCAGTACGGTGCGCGATAGGAACGCCTCGAAGCGTGAGCGGTCGAAGACAAAGCCCTCGCCCTCGCGGCCCGAAAGGCGCAGCTCGTCGACGACGATGTCGCGGATTGAGAGGCGCAGAGCGCCGGCTTCGCCATCCACGCGGATGGCGGCAGCGGCGTCACCGTCGACAAACGCGTCGATGGTGCTGGCTGCCGTGGCCGGCGCGCGGATCGACACGATGACATGAAGATCGTTGATGCGCGCGCTCACGGCGTCGTCCTCACGGCCGAAGCTCACGGCGAGGGGCGCTTCGAAGTCCGCTTGAATCGCGACGTTGGTGCCCTCGGGAAGGCCGAGCTGCTGCACGACGCCGATGCCGTCGAGCTGAATCGTCGGCTGGGCGATGGGGGTGCTGAGCAGGCGCTGCAGCAGGCCGCCGCGCCACGCTTCGTAGAGAGCGGCGTTGACCGCCACGTCGGACACGGCGAGCTGAAACATACCCTCCGGCGCGCCCGCAAAGGGCTCATCGCCCGGTTGCGGAAGCTCCGGCGCCGGTCCGTCGAAGACGTTGGGGCCCGACCATGCGAGCTCGGCGCTGCCCAGTGCCGTAAGGCCGTCTTCCGGGTCCGCTTCGATTCCGTCGAGGCTTCCCCGGATCGCGATCGGCCCAAACTCGACTTCGAGCTCCAGGGCGGCCGTCAGCAAGTTCGAAAGCACGACGCTGACCTGTTCTTCGAGCAGGGCTTCGATGCGCGGTACGCCCCGTTCGAGCAGCCAATTCTCGAACGCGTCGAAGAGCCAGGTGACGACTTCGCCCGTCGCGCAGCCTTCCGACTGCAGGTCCACGTCGGCCGAAGTGAGCGGCAGGTTCACGACGGTGGACGTGAGCTCGACGCCGCCGTCGGGGCCCGTCGCCAGACCGAAGGCAATCTCCACTGGTACATCGTCGGCGGTGGCGATGACGTCGCACTCGGCTTCGCCGAGGCAAGCAAAGGGGTTGTCCAAGAAGATCGTCGTGTTCACGTCGGCGCTAAGGCGGGCCGATGCGCTGAAGCCGCCGTCCTGGGCGCGCAGCTGAATGCGTTCCAGCCCGAGGCCCACATCCGTCGGCGGCACGTGGGCGCTGATGACTCGGGCTGTGGCCGGGCAGTCGAAGAGCGTGGTGTCGAGCTCGGGCGTGGACAGCTCCGTCGGCGCGAGCTCCTCGGCCAGTTCGCCGATGGCGTCGAAGCCGTCGGTCGTGATGCGCAGGCCCAAGTCCTGTGCTGAGGCGCTGGACGTGATCAGCAGGGCGGCGAGGGCGGCGCCGGACAAGGAGCGAAGCATGGCGTGAGTGTAAGCGGAAGTGGGACGGGCGTGCCCGCGGAAACCGCGATGACGCACTGTGTCATAGGTACGAGCGCGCCACGCCCGCGGATCGACGGTTCAATCGTCGCCGAAGTTCACGGTATATTCGCCCTCGCAGGCGACGTCATCACCGCTGCTGCGGACGCGGACGAGAACGGCGACGGAGTCGTCGAAGCCGTCGCAGCTGGGGTCGATGTCGATCGCTTCGTCGGCGTTGCCAGGCTCGTCGCTGCAGCAGCCCTGCATGCCTTCGAAGCGCGCCGGGCTGCCCGTTGGGCAGGACACGTTGTCCGTTGTGTCTTCGAGGCAGGTGATGAAGCCGCAGAGCTCGTAGTCGGCGTCCTCAGGAACGCCCGTTAGCTCAACGCGCGGACCGACGAAGCCGAAGGTCGTGTCGCGGACGGAGAATCGATAGAAGTCGACGTCCTCGACGGGAAAGATCAGTCCGCGCTCGTTCGATTGGGGAAAGTCCGAGCTGTCGGAGATCTCGGGCAGCGTGATGGCTTCGTCGGGAGTGTCGTTTGGTTCGTTGCTATCGGACACCGGCGTTCCGGCGCAAACGCCGTCCGTGCAGACATCGTCCAGGGTGCACGCATCGCCGTCGTCGCAGGACGCCACTGACGCGGACCAATCACTCATGTTCGCGCCTACGTCGCAGAGCTCGCAGGCGTTGTCCGGATTGGCGCTACCGTCGGCGAAGCACATGCCCTCGATCAGGCAGCTACGGTCGCTGCTTTCGTTGCGGCATTCGAAGGTGGCGCTGCTCGTGCTCACGCAGCGGTCGATGGTGCACGAGTCGCCGTCGTCGCAGTCGACGGGGTCGCTTTCGACGCAGACGCCGTCGCGGCACACCTCGCGTGTGCATCCGTCGCCGTCGAGGTCGCAGGGGTCACCGTCGGTGCAGGCGAGCGGATCGACGTCGACGCCCACGTCCGTACCGCCGCCGCTGCTATCGTCGCCGCAGCCGGCGAGCGCGAAGGACGCGAGGCAGAGCGCCTGGAACATTCGAAGAGCCATTGAACAGCTATACACCGAATGTTCATGCCGAGAGCGCGAGTCGCTCGCCCAGACCGGAAAGAAAAATGCGCGCTCTGCCTTGACGTACGCTCTGCCGGGAGGTACCTCGACCGCCCATCCAGGCACGTAGCTCAGTGGGAGAGCACTACATTGACACTGTAGGGGTCGGCAGTTCAATCCTGCCCGTGCCTACCAACTTTCCGGGCCCGCTCGCGGGCCTTTTCACAAAACTACCCTAGACTATCCGACAAGGGCACTCGCCCTTGGCACAGCGATGTACCTCCGAACGACCACGACCACGACTACGACGACCCGCGGCAAGGGCCGCGGGTGTCGCTCGTGATCGCAGCGCCGATCGCAGGAACAGGGACACCCGTGGCGGCATGCGAGCCGTCGCGCCCGCATGCCCAATGAAAGAGGCATGATGGAAAACCAGGTAACCGGCCGAGCGCTTCTCGAAGCGCGTGAGCAGTTGGGCAAGAAGGTGGTCGCCGTGCGCGTCGACGGCGAGGTGTACGACCTGCACACGCCGATCGCGCCCAGCGAGTCCGCCGAGATCAAGCCCGTGTTCGCCGGTGACGCAGACGCTCTGCCCATCATCCGCCACTCGACGGCCCATGTGATGGCCGACGCGGTGCAGCGCCTTTATCCGGGCACCAAGGTCGCCTTCGGTCCGGCGACGGACGACGGCTTCTACTACGACTACGACCGCCCGAACGGCAGCTTCAGCGACGAAGACCTCGAGGCCATCGAAAAGAAGATGCTCGAGATCATCGAGGCGGACACGGCGTTCGAGCGGCATGTGCTAAGTCGCGACGAGCTTCGCAAGATCCTTGAGGAGCTCGGCGAGCCGTACAAGCTGGAGCACCTCGAGCGTCTTGAGGGCGAGCTCTCGATCTATCGGCACGGCAAATGGGTCGACCTCTGCGAAGGTCCGCACGTTCCATCGACCCGATTCTTGAACGCCTTCAAGCTCACGCACGTGGCCGGCGCCTATTGGCGGGGCGACGAGCGGAACCCGATGCTGCAGCGCATCTACGGCACCGCCTTTGCGAACCCGAAGCATCTACGCGCGCACCTCAAGCGCCTTGAGGAAGCCAAGAAGCGCGACCACCGCAAGCTGGTTAAAGAGCTCGACCTGGTGGCCTTTCACCCGCTTGCGCCGGCGTCGCCCTTTTTCACACCGAAGGGCTCGCGCGTCTACAACGGCCTCGTCGACTACGTGCGCGCGCTCTACCGGCGCTACGAATACGAAGAGGTCATCACCCCGCAGATTTTCGACAAGTCACTCTGGGAGACCTCGGGTCACTTGCCGGCGTATGGCGAGAATATGTTTCTCGCCGCGACGCTGGACGGACTGGAGAAGGCCGCGGCGGAGTTGGTTGAGAAGCGCCCGGAGGATGCGGAGAGCACCCAGAAGCTGCTGCAGGAGCACCTCCGTTTCGGCATCAAGCCGATGAACTGCCCGGCGCACGCGATGATGTTCGGCATGAAGCGCCGAAGCTACCGTGAGCTTCCCATGCGCCTCGCGGACTTTGGTCGCCTGCACCGCTACGAGCGAAGCGGCGTGGTTCAGGGCATGACGCGCGTGCGCACCTTTGCGCAGGATGACGGTCACGTCTTCTGCACGATCGATCAGATGCAGGAGGAGATCCTGCAGTTCCTCGACCTCGTCTACGACGTCTACGGCGACTTCGGTTTTGACGAGGTGCGCGTCGTGGTCGCGACCCGCCCGGACGAGCGTCTCGGCGACGACGAGGTTTGGGACAAGAGTGAAAGGGCGCTCATCGATGCGGTCGAAACGAAGGGCCTGCCCTACAGCATCGCCGAGGGCGAGGGCGCGTTCTATGGACCGAAGATCGAGTTTCATCTGAAGGACGCCATCGGCCGCTCCTGGCAGCTCGGCACCATGCAGGCCGACTTCAATCTGCCCGAGCGCTTCGACCTCAGCTACGTCGCGAGCGACAACACCTACCACCGCCCGGTGATGCTTCACCGTGCGATCCTGGGCAGCGTGGAGCGTTTCTATGGCGTGCTTCTCGAGCACGTGGGCGGCAACTTCCCGACCTGGCTTGCGCCGGTGCAGATCCGGCTGGCCACCGTGGCACCGGACTATGAGGCGTACGCGAAGAAGGCCGCGTCCCGGCTCCGGGCCGAGGGATTCCGGGTGGAGCTCGACCTCGACAACGAACGTCTCGGTGCCAAGGTGCGCGCCGCCCGTCTGACCCGCGTCCCGTACATCGGCGTCATCGGCCAGAAGGAAGCGGAAGGGCAGGGCCTCGCCGTGCGCAGCCGCGACCTCAATAAGGACCTCGGCTTTATCGGCCTGGACGACGTCATCGCCCGGCTTCGGGCGGAAAACCTCGCGCCTTCCCTCCGTCCCGCTTCCCTTCACGGCGAGGGCAGCGATGGTAATGACGCCCAGAACTCTGAACCCCAAAATGGGGGTCAGAACTAGGCGCTGGGCGCGGGCGCGAATTTGCCACGCCTTCGATTGTGCTTACTCAGACGAAGTGCTTTGATAGCACCCTCTTTTTTCAACCCGTACCCGTACGACCCTTCCAGGAGAAATAGTCATCGCTAGACCCCGCCGATTCGATCCTCGCGACCGCCAGAGGAACTTTGGACCCCGCGTCAACGAACGCATTCGCGTTCCCGAGGTGCGCGTCATCGCCGACGACGGCTCAATGCTCGGCGTCATGGACACCTACGAGGCGAAGCAGCTCGCGAAGGACAAGGGACTCGATCTCGTCGAGGTGAACCCCAAGGCGAACCCGCCGGTTTGCAAGATCGTCGACTACGGACGCCTGAAGTACGAAGAGAAGAAGAAGGCTGCCGAGGCGCGCAAGCGCCAGTCGCAGATCGCGCTCAAGGAGATCAAGCTTCGCCCGAAGACGGACGACCACGACATCGCCTTCAAGGTGAAGCACGTGCGCCGCTTCCTCGAGGAGGGCAACAAGGTGAAGCTCACCGTTCGCTTTCGCGGCCGCGAGATCACACACCCGGAAACGGCCAAGCGCCAGATCGACATCATCATCGACGAAGTCCAGGACATCGCGATCATCGAAAACGGCGGCCGCATGGAGGGCCGCACGATGACGGCCCTCCTCGCGCCCAAGTCGAAGTAGACGTCGTACAGCCGACCGTCAGCGGCCGACCCCTTTGAAGGGCCGCAGCATTCATCGACGACGAAACCTTCGTGGCCGGCGAGACACGAAGAGGGCGTGGCGTACCGCGAAGACCAAGCGCTTGAACGCGAGCTCGATCGAATGCGCGCGCGTGCGCTTAGCGCTGAGGCCGACTTTGAGGACACGCGCCGAATGCAGGGTCGACAGTGGGGGTTCGTGGCCGCGTCGGTGTTTCTCGCGGGACTGACCGGCGCCGCGGGCTACGGGCTCGGCCAACGCGCTCAGATCGAGGTGCTGACCCATACGGATTCGCTCCTTCCCACCGTGAGCGTGTACCGAGACCGCGCGCGCTGGAGCGCGACACCCGACGGCGGTGGGCCGGAGTGCGTTCTTGAGATCGAATACGATTCGCGCCGCGGGGGGCGCGCCC